>JAAFHM010000590.1 GCA_013298375.1 Ignavibacteria bacterium
CTCCCTCCGTCGGCGTAAGACCTTGCTCGGCAAGCAATGTGAGTATTTTTTCCAAGCGTGGTTTTGGTCCCAGAAGCCCGATGTAACCTGCATTTGAGCGTAATGCTTCGCGCAAGAGCGCCGCATCCAAGGCGAGATTATGCGTCATAATCACGATTGCTGTTTCGGGCGTACAGGCAAGATTTTGTGCGGCTTCGGCGAAGGTCTCTCGCGTGGTGCGCTGCAAAAGCGCCGCTTTCGGGAAACGCTCTGCGCCCAAAAGTGCCGGACGGTGGTCGAGAACAACACTTCGCCAGCCCAATACCGATGCGTATTCCACAAGTGGGAGAGCATCGTAGCCCGCACCCATAATCACCAGTTCACGTGTTGGCAATATCGGTTCGATGAGGATTTGCGCCGTGCCTTCGGCATCGTCAAACGTGACGTGATGAGGCTTTGTGGCGTTTAAGGCGCTTGCTGCTTTGTCCCAAACCCATTCTCGCAGACGGCTGGCAAAGCCACTTTCGCCCCAATTATCTTCTGCTTCCTCGGAGTGATACAAAAAAAAACGATGCCCATCAAGCAAGGTTTCGTGCGGCTTCTGTGCCTCAAGCGCATAGACGGTTGCGATTGCACCGCGCTGCCGTGTTTCGCCGCAATGCCGAACGAACTCGCAGAAAGGGTCGTCCGCGCCGCTTAAACGCTCAACAAAAATGGTCGTTACGCCGTTGCACCCCATTCCCAACCCAAAAATAAGGTCATCTTCTTCAGAAAGCGCATCATAGCGTAAGAGTTTGGGAATACCGTCGGCAAAAACGCTTGCAGACCGCTCTATCACATCACTTTCCAAACATCCCCCGCTAATCGCCCCAATGCTTGCACCGTTTGGGAATATCACCATTCGCGCTCCGGCGCGGCGGTAGGTAGAGCCTTCAGTATGCACGACTGTCGCCACGAGACAAGGCTCATTGCGGTTTTTCAGACTTGAGAGAACTCGTTGAAAATCGTTCATAATGAAGCAAAAGCAGAATGAAATGACGCTGCACATTTCCTGCACAATATACGCACAATCGTTGTAATTTCGAGGCATGAAAAAAATTTCCACCGACTATTTGATTATTGGCGGCGGCTTGGCGGGCTGCGTCTTTGCATACACTTTGCGTCAACGCGGCTTGGGCTGTATCCTTGTTGACACGCCGCTTTTGAGCAATGCCTCGCGCATTAGTGCGGGTATCATCAACCCCATTTCCGGCAAGCGCTTTTCGCCCTTGTGGGACAGCCACAACGTTGTGAGCGCCGCAGAGCGCTTCTATGCTACATTGGAGGCACAATTTTCCGAGCAGTTTTTTCGCCCGCTTTCTGCTTTGCGTTTGTTTACGGATGCTGATGAACGGGAACTTTGGTTTACCAAACGCGCCTCCACACTCACGTTTGCGGGCTACGTGCCGCCGGAGCGCATTGACGCTGGCTTGCGACAAGAATTTGGCGGTATTGGCTATACCGCATGGCACGTGGACGTGGCAGCAGTTGTGACGCGGCTTCGGAGGTGGTTGAGTGTCAATGCACTGCTTGTGGAAGACCTATTTGAAGAGCAATACCTCACCTACACCAGCACCGGAGCGGAGTACAAGCATATCAGCGCCCGTCATATTGTGCTATGCAATGGCTGGACGGTGCTTCAAAACTCGCTTTGGAAGGATTTACCGCTTTCGCCCGCAAAAGGGGAATTGCTCACGGTTCAGGCGGACACGCAAGACGCATTGTTACGCGATTTTATCATCAAAGGTGTTTTTCTGCTACCATTGCCGGACGGTTTGCTGCGCGTTGGGGCGAGTTATTCATGGGACGAATTAGACGAAACACCCACGCCGGAAACCGCAGAAAACCTTATTGCGAAGGCACAAGCGGTGTTCCCTATTCCGATGCGGCTTTTGCGACATGATGCCGGAGTGCGCCCCGCCGCGCAAGACAGCAAACCGATTTTGGGGGTGCATCCTCTTGAGCCGCGTTGTGCCATTATGAACGGATTCGGCTCGAAAGGTGCTGCCTACACGCCATTTTGCGCCGAAGCTATGATTGATTTTTTGGAAACAGGTGCGCCGCTTGCCAACTGGTGTGCGCTCACGCGCTGGAAGGCTTGGCGCTGAAATTCTCGACACAACGACTTTTTACTTTGTACTTTCGATTTTCCGCGTAACTTTGCCGTTAAACTATCGTTCATTGTAGGATAAACACACCTCTGCACTGCTGATTTTCACAGCGTTTGGCGCATCAATAGTGCTTCACATATTTCAACAACAACGACCATGGATACGCCTAATTCCCCCTACTCACAAGACCCTTCGCAAAATCCCCAATATCCCCGTTACCCGCGCTATGAGCCGCGTTACGAGCGTCCGCGCTCTCGCTGGTGGATACCGCTTTTGGTGGTGTTGGTGATTATTTTTGGTTTTTTTGCGCTTATCGCCGGAGTTGTCGTTTCTATCGGCTCTGCCTTTGATAACAAGCGCACAACGACGGTTTCACGCCATTCTATTCTGCAAATAAAACTCTTTGGTGCTGTCGAAGAGCGCGTCAGTGAGGATCCGTTTGCTTTCTTTACGGATAGCGATTCGCCGCCATCGTTGTATGAAATTCTCACGAGCATTAAACGTGCAAAATCTGACCGCAATATTGACGGGATTGTGCTGGACGGAGGCATTCGTGCGGGCGGTGCGAAACTCGCCGAAATACGGTCAGCGTTGGAGGATTTCAAAACGTCGGGCAAATTTATTTACGCGCATTTGGACTTCGGCGCAGAGCGGGATTATTACATCGCTTCGGTTGCGGACTCTGTGTTTATGCCGATTGAAGGGCTTCTCGAAATGAATGGCTTTAGCGCAACGGGAGTCTTTTTCAAAGGAACATTGGAAAAAATTGGTGTTGATTTTTACGTGGAGCAGTTTGAGGAATATAAATCCGCCGTCGAGCCTTACAGCCGCACCAAATATAGCGAACCGGCAAAACAAGAACTCCGCGAACTTTTGGAAGAGCGCTCGTCGGATTTTGTCCGAACCGTTGCTCGGAGCCGCTCTCTGAAGCCCGAAGCCGTGCAAAGCGTGTTGCAGCGCGGTGTTTATACGTCCGACTCGCTCTTGGCATTGGGCTTTATTGACGGATTGCGT
>JAAFHM010000287.1 GCA_013298375.1 Ignavibacteria bacterium
GGAGAATTGCCGTACTTCAACTCAAACCGCTCGACGAGATCGTACCAATCTTTCAACAACTCGGCACCGACGTTTCACCAGTCGTGTTGGTGAACCTCTTTCAGGTCGCAAACGAAGACATCCCGGCTTTACTAAAGGCTTGGGAAGCAGATGCAAACTGGATGAAGGTGCAACCGGGCTACATCTCGACGCAGCTGCACCAAGGTATCGCAGGCAGCACCGCTTTCATGAACTACGCTGTGTGGGAGTCCGTTGCACACTTTCGTGCCGCATTCTCACACCCGGACTTCAAGCAAGCGTTGAGCCACTATCCGTCGTCTGCTGTGGCGTCGCCGCACCTGTTCACACGCCTCACCGTACCCAATCTGTGCGTTGGCCCATAACGCCTAGGCGCTGTAGCGGGTGTGGTCGCGGGTTCGCGCAAAAACGTGCGATCTACCGGAGAGACGATGGCGTTGCACCGTCGTCTCCCGGCTATCTCAAACATTAACCCCTGACAATCAATTCAGCCCCCATGCAAAACCGCCCCCCAAAAACCTACCTCGGCCGTTGTCATTGTGGCGCGGTACGCTTCGAGATCGAAGCGGACTTCCCGGAACTCACCACCTGTGACTGTTCGATTTGTAGGAAGAAAAATGCGCTGATGGTCAAAGTGCATGAGAGCAAATTTAAGTTGCTTGCGGGCGAAACATTTCTAACCGAATACCAATTTCATACGCACACGGCCAAACACTATTTTTGTAATGTCTGCGGCATTTATCCATTTCACCGCAAGCGCGTCACGCCTGACAATCTGGGTATCAATGTGTTTTGCCTAGAAGGGTTCGATCCCGAGGGAATCCCAGTCAGACAAACTGTCGGGGCGGCGATGCCATGAGCGCAGACGTTGAAACGCTTCATTTGAATATGCGCATGACATATTGGCAGGCCGGCTTAAGCTACAAACCATTGCATCGCAGACGGAGAAAAGGAGAAAAGTATGCCAACCAAACCGGCCGTTAAACTTGTAGACGGCGCGCATTGCACTGTCGTTGGCGGCACACATGTGGGAAAGTCCGGCACCGCAACGGATATTAAAACCAGCAAAACGGGTCACGTGACGATAACCGTCGTACAAAAAGACGGCGTGCGCTTCAAGACGCTGGCCAAGAATGTTGTTGTCTCAGGCAACGCAAACAAGGCGTGAATGCAATGCGGCTTAATATCAACCGGTGCAGTGATGTAACGAAGCCGGGTTGACATGCTTATTGAGCCGGAAATTAAATAGAGGGAAATATTTTTATAAATGCCCCGTCCCCGCGCAGGCGGGGACCCAATTCTGTTAAGTGTGCAACAGTGGAATTGGCCTCCCGCCTTGACCGAAGGGAATCACTTTTTGGGAGGCGGGAGCGGGGGCTTTTTTTCACTATATTTAGTTGCCGGATCAATAAAGCCGTGCCATGCGTTACCAATACATTTTTCAGCAACCGAAATCAATGCAACCAAAAAAACCTACGTCAGCACTTCAATCAACATCACCCCCTAACAAACCAATGACAACGCCCGGCTCAACATTACTCATCCTCGGTGCCGCATGTTCCGCCGTTGCCGCGTTACTTCATCTCGGCTGCATTGTATTTGGCGGGGCTTGGTATCGGGCGCTTGGGGCGGGCGAGGCGATGGCGCGGATGGCGGAGGCGGGGCGCTGGCATCCCACATTGGTCACGCTCGGCATTTCATCGGTATTGATTGTCTGGTCGCTGTATGCGTTGTCCGGCGCAGGCTATTTTTATCGTCTACCTTTATTGCGAACCGCCCTAGTTGCAATTACCGCCATTTATCTTTTGCGCGGATTTGCCTTCATGCCATTGATGAGTAAATTTCCGGACAACAGCCTCACATTTTGGATCGTGAGTTCCACCATTTGCGCGTTGATTGGTGTGATTCACTTGGTGGGGCTGATCCTTGCATGGCCGCGGCTTAGTGGCTATGCGGATTAATCGTACCGCTCAACGCTTACCAGATCAGTTGGGCTGTCTGCCTCGCGCGTTTCTTCAGCGCAAGCCAAAACGATGAGCGAGCAAGAGGCGCTCGATGCGCCCGGCACATGGACAATGTTGACAAAGCCATCGCTCAATCGGACGCAACGCAAACGGCGCATCTCTTAACGTTGAAAGCAGCAAAATGAACATGAACCAAACCAAACTCTATTTCATGTGCGGAAAAATGGCGGCGGGCAAATCCACCCACGCGAAAGCATTGGCGCAGGCAAAGAATGCCGTCCTTCTTGTTCAAGACGATCTCCTCGAACGATTATTCCCCGACGAAATTCGAACCATTCCCGATTTCGCCAAATTCTCCGCACGCCTACGCGAGGCGCTGACGCCCATCATCTTGAACTACCTGTCGCACGGCGTATCCGTCGTCCTCGATTTTCCCGGCAACACCCGAACACAGCTCCAATGGTTTCGCACCCTATTCGAAAACGCAAACGTAGACCATGAGTTGCACTTCATCGACGTATCCGATGAACGCTGCAAACGCCAACTCAAACAAAGAAGCGCCGCGCTCCCCGTCGGCGCGCCGTGGACAACGGATGCGGAGTTCGATGCAATCACGGTGTACTTCCAAGCGCCCGCTGAGGATGAAGCGTTCAATGTTGTTCATCATGCGCGCGCAATTGTTCAGGACGTTTGATTGGTTTGCTATTTATCCTGTTCAGATGCATTGATGACGGCTTCATGCTGATTAACTGACGCTACACCAACCCAACCTGTCATTCCGACCGTCGCGTCGCGCAGTGGAGGAATCTGCTGTTGGCGATTGCGACGCATATTTTTGGTTGTAGAGCGTGCTTGCTTTGCCAAGACATTGCTAAATAGTTGGCAATCTCAATTGCTAGTGTAGTGCTTCATTCTGTTTGGAGCTTAAGTGCTTAGTTAATAGATGCGAGACACACTCCTTCCCCCGGCGACGGGGGAAGGTTGGGATGGGGGCGATGCTCGAAGCAGCGTAGAAAAGTGCATATCTACGATCCCAAAAAAGTTATTTAGTAATCAACATACAGTGCAAATTTGGATAGTGAAACACAAGCAATGGCGCGCATTTTCAGCACTTTTTGCTTGAAAGCCAGCGCCCTGATTATCAAGTCGCTCGGTTAAGCATTTTTTGATTTGCAAAGAAGCCCGTTCACATAAAACTTGTCATTCCGACCGAGGCGTCCCGAAAAGGGATTCCCTACGGTCAAGCTGAGTGGAGGAATATGCTGTGTGCTTACGGAAATACGTGCAAAAAAAAGCATATCCCTCGGCTACGCTAGGGATGACAGTATTGATATGGTGAAACTGCTTAACCGAGTGACATGACACCCGATTAGTGTTTTATCGTTAAATCGACATTTGTGTCCAGATTGACTGGTCGTTCAGAAAACAACCGCGCAGGTAGGATTGGACGTAATTTGCGACAAATAAGTTTATGCAGCCTGTACATCCAAATAAACAGCAGTTATATTCGATCAAACATGTTTGCTGGAAAACGTGAATCCATTACAGGTGTACATAAATACGGCTTTATCATGAAACTTATTGATTGCAAGCACTTTTTTGGATTTTTCACTGGAATGTTAGGGCGCAACGCGGAATGTTATGCGGATATGGTGCTCTCTAACTTGAGTTGCATCGTCACAATTAACTGAACAGTGAACCATGTCGAATGGAGTTTTGATATTTAAGGGAATGCAGATTGGCATTTTGCCAGGCGACTTCACAATTTCATTGAATGAAAATGGCGAACAAGATCCAAAACTGATTTTATCCACAGCCTATAACGTTGTTCCCCTTTGGTTAAAAATTGGCCATGATAATTTAAAGCTTGCAAAAAATGCTTCGTCCGAAATATCTGAAAAATGGAGCGATGACGCTGATATACAGAAAGAATTGTTGCTGAAAGAGCTTGCTCCAGCTATGCAGGTCTTCGTTTCCTGCGGAATCGCTCTGGATGCGCTATATGACACAGTGCGACCGTACTCAAAATTAACGCAACAAGAGATCGAGGCGTGGCGCACCAATAAAACATCAAGAGCAAAGCAAATTATAGAAGTACTTAGACGCACTCATAAGCTGAAAGGCGACACCTTAAAGAGCTTCGAAGGTTGCGTTGGTCAAGTTATAAAACATAGAGATTTGGCTGTTCACCCTTCCACGGAACTGAAAAACTCATGCAGCAGACCGGATATTCCAGTCGGAGTAGATTGGAAATTTTCAGCATATCGGTTTTCAAACGCGGAATGGTGTCTCAACAACACCGTGAACATGATTGTGTACTTATATGAAAACAAGTCCGGGGTCGCAGAGGTTGATAACAGTCTTGCAAATATCATTGATGCCTTGGAAGAGTTGAAGGTTGTAAAACGAAATGCCTAACTGGGCGTTCAACTGGAGCGCTAGCCATCACAAACAGAAGAATCAAAAATGAAAACACTAATCATCGCCGCAATAGCCACTCTCTCTATCGCTACCGCCCAAGCTGAAGACACTCCCCGTCAAGCCGCAGAAAAAGCAGTTGCGCAGTCGATGGCGAAAGCGCAAGCGGAAAAGGCGAAAAATGACGCCATCGTTGCGAAGCAGCGTGCGGCAGAGAAGGCCGCAAAGGAAAAATCCAAGGCGGCCTCATCGGACAACACAAAAGCAAAGCAGCCAAAGTCTGCGCCTGAAAAAGCAAAGTCTGAGAAATCGAAGTAGTACCAATAGCAGACGATGCAGGTACTGAAAATATGGGGGGTCTGCGGCAAGCGATTTTTTCAGAAATTAATTCTCATCTATGCGCATCGAAGGCACGTTAGCAAAGTGGGATGATGATCGTGGCTTTGGATTTATTGCGCCGCTTCCATCGGGCGCGGAAATTTTTGTCCATATCTCGGCATTCCCAAAAGATGGCCGTCGTCCAGCGATTGGCGAACGACTGACATTCGAAATTGAGCTAGACCGCGATGGGAAAAAGCGCGCTAAAAATCTTCTTTGCCCCGACCGCGCTACCGTTCGTTCGACGCACCAGCCGACTCCGCATCGCTCGAACGAAAAGCCAAGCTTTATTAGCCGTGCCATACCGTTTGCCATCGTTCTAGCCCTAGCGTTTTATGGTTACAACCAATATGTCGTTCACCGTGCAGCTAATGTCGAAATACCTGCATCGTCGAGTGAGTCATTGATCACCGCACCGTCGAACGAGCAGTTGACATCGACATCCTTTCGTTGTGATGGCCGTACTCATTGCTCGCAAATGAAGTCATGCGCGGAAGCGACCTACTTTTTGCAAAATTGTCCGAATGTGAAAATGGATGGCGACAAAGACGGTATTCCGTGTGAAATGCAACTGTGTACCAGTCCTATTTCAAAATAGGCAAATGAGCTAATGAACGCATATTTGCGCGAGCACAGCTAACAACCTCTACTCATCCCCATGCCGCATCCCACTAAACCGCTCAACCCCTTCGCGCACCACCGCGAGCGCGGCGTGTTTGGATTTAATGACGTCGATAGTTGCTTGAAATTCGGCGATTTTTTCGGCGAGGTCGAGTTCGGCGGAGCGAATCAATTCGATTTTGCCGGCGCGTTCGGCCATGCGTTTGTGTAGTTCTTCTACGGGCTTTTCGATGCCGCTGAAGACGCCGCGCATCCATGTGCTGGATTCGCGATGGGCGATTTCGAGTACGTGAACCACGCGTGGCGCAATATTGATTTCAAATTGTTCGGCCAAGGCGCCGCCACGGCGGACGAGCATGCTGCTTGATCGGACTAATTCGGCGTTGGCTTTTTCTTCGGCTTTTTCAATTTCGGCCACAAAGCGATGCGTGGCGAAAGGGTGAATTTCATGGTGCCCTAGGCTAAGCGAGCGGAAGATTTTTTCACCGAGATTGCCAAATACCAGCCGAATATCATTGAGCTTCGCGTCGATTTCGACAATACGATTGCGCGCTTTGCTGAAATAACCCGCCAGCGCCTCGTTAATTTTGCCCGGCATCATGCTGCCCGCGATTAATTTGCTCGTATGGTGTGCGTCGTTTTTGCTCGCGGCGGGGTCGGTGAGTGCGGCAAGATCGGCGGCGAGCGCGCCGTGTACGGGCTTGATTGCGCGTAGTTCGTCGATGGCGGCAATCAACGCCGTGCGTTTGCTGCCGACTTCCGTGCTGATGGCCTCGGATAGCGCTAAGTTTTTACGGCGTAGCTCCGTGAGCGCACGTAAGCCTTCGAGCGCCTGAAAGCGCGCTTGATCTAGTGTTGCCTGCGCCGATTGGAGTTTTTCAGAGAGTGTGGCGAGTATTTGATTGCCCAATTC
>JAAFHM010000035.1:0-17105 GCA_013298375.1 Ignavibacteria bacterium
TATTTAGGTGTGCAATATACGACTTTTTTTGTCGGGATTCAAATGAGTGCAGCGTACATTCAACATCCGCCTTTCATGCAAACAACCGTTTGTACAATTCCAGATAATCATTCGTGAAGACATCTTTGTGATATTTTGCTACCACCTCATTGCGGGCGCTTGTAGCAAGGCTTTTACGCAAGGATTCATCCGTGAGAAGTTGAATAAGCCCCTCGGCAAGCGCTTCAGGGTTGCGCGGCGGCACAAGTACACCCAAACCTTGCAGCACTTCACGAATACCGCCCACATCCGTTGCAACGACCGGTACACCACATGCCATGGATTCCAGCACGGCAAAGGGAAACGCCTCCGAAACACTGGAAATAACGCTAACATCACCCGCAGTATAGATTTTATGCGACCTCTCGGCAAGTCCGGCAAAGGTAAAATTTCTACCTAATCGCAATTTCTCCATAAGCGCTTTGCACCGTGCAAAATACTCCGGCTCATCGGTGATGGAACCCGAAACGATAAATCGCACATTGGAAATGCGGTCACGCACGAGGGCGGCAGCGCGGAGCATGGTTTCAATATCTTTAAGCGGAAACACTCGTGTCGCTGCCACAACCGTCGGAAAACGCTCGGTTTCCGGCGGCTTCGGATGTGGCTGAAAAAATTCCGTGTCAATGCTGTTATAAATGCGCTCTACTTTCGCTTCTTCCGCGCCAAAGCGGAGTTCCCAGCGTTTGTTGTAGTCGCAGACAGGCGAAATCACATCGGCAGTTGCGTACATCAGCCGACAAATCAGGTTCGAGAAACTAATCAGAAAGCGCTTTGCAAAAGGGCTGAAGGCTTTTTCCTGCGAAATGTACATATACTGTTCCCGCACGAATATTCCATGTTCCGTAACGACAAGCGGTGTTCCATACTCATATTTTGCTAAAATTCCTGCAATGCCCGCAAAGCCCGCCAATGTGCTGTGAACAATGCTTGTGCGCGGCAAAGGCGCATTCAAACACATCAGCAAGTGATAGAGCATTCGCAGCATCGAATTCATATCATGCAGTGTTGGTGCTTCGTTGCGGGGATATATCTCCGGCAGACTTTCTACAATGCTTGTCACCTCGTCCGTGAATGCTTCCCACGTCAACGCTGCTTTCCAACTGAGATTCCAGTCATAGACTTGCGTATATTTCCAAAGGTCGTAGAGGGCGCGTCCACACTTCGTGAGCGAAGGATTGGGCGCAAGAATACTGCGGACAAGTATGCGCAAATTCGGCACAAATACGTGTTCGATACGCTCGGGTGTCGTCAAGCGCTCGCGCTCGCGCATATCCTTGAGCGTGAGGTGCTGTGCAACGTATTCCGCCGGATGCTGCATCCCCCACATCGGTACGGCAATCGTTTTGAGGACGTTTTCCGGAAAGGTATAGAGCGTCGTCGTCTGGGGCTGCCCCGTGAGCGCATAGAGTGTAAAATCAACGTCGGGAAGCTGCCGACAGAGCAGGTCACACCACGTACTTACGCCGCCACTGGAATAGGGGTATGTTCCTTGGGTGCAGAGCAGAACAGAAATGCGTTCATTGCGATTACGAATTTTCATGGAATGTGATTATCGTGGCGAAAGAACGCTGCTAAGGCGCATAGATGCTTGTTTACAATCAGCCTCCGACGTGGCTTTGCGAAGCGGATAGAGTGTTCCGCCCAACCATGTAGGAATTTGCGAATCGTACCATTTGCTAAAAGGATTGCCCGACGTGCCTCCCGGAAAGACAGCGTGTCCTTCGGGCTTGCCATTGGCAAAATCAACCACCATCCGCCAGCTTGCGCTGTGTGTGGACATGAGGCTTCCGGCGGGAACGACGGTGGATTGAAAGCCGATAAATGGATACGGACCGCGCCAAAAGGGTTTCAGCGCCTCACTGCGCGTTACATGGCGAATGACGATGTTGTGTTGCTTGCCCCAAGTCCAGGCATCAGCCGTAGAGCCGTATTTAGCAACGAGCGTGTCCAATGCTGCCGCCATCGAAGAGCGCAGAATATCGCTTGCTGACTCGCGCTCAGGCGTTGACGTACGGTCGAACCAGTGCGATTGCGGGTTGGTTTGCAGAAGGTGGTAAATCATAGGGTCGCTGGGGTTGCCGCGAAGGTTTTGTGCGGTGTCCAGCATCTCGTCCCACATTTGACGACGAAGTTCACCGATAAAAAGATGCAACAGCAAAGCACCGTTATTTTCGTTTGTTGCAATGCCGTCCCACGCCATAAGCCCCGCCAGTGCTTGCTTTTGGGGGGAAGTCTTTGGTGCGAGGTTTAATGCGCTTATCATCGGTTTCAAAAATTCCCATTGCATAACTTTGACATCGGTTTGAAAATGCTCAAAGTCTTGCCGAGTGAGATTTTGTGCTGTGTTCAAGTATTCATGAATACGCCGACTGCGCCAAATGTCGCCCCAATCATAGCCGAGATAATAGGGATAATCGGCGGGCGTAGGTTCTTGATTTGCCGATTCAAGCCATCCGCGCTCAGGATTCACGCTGCCCGGAATGGAATCGAACGGCACACGCCCTGTCCATGCGCCCTCGTCGGTCGTGCCGTCGTGAACACCGCGTCCATGACCACATTTGCGAATCGGATAATGCCCGCAACTCCGAAGCGAAATATTGCCATTTTTATCGGCAAATGCGAGATTTTGTGCCGGAACGTCCCATTGTTGCTGTGCTTTGGTGAAATCATCAAGGTTTTGTGCGTGGTTCATTCCCCAAATGGCAGACAAAATCGTCGAGGCTTCATGCGCTGTCCAACGCACCGCCACTGCTGCATTCTCAACCGTAATCACTGGTCCCCAGTGCGTGAAGCGCATCGTATCTTGCACATCCGCCCCGCCTTTGACGCGAATAGGTTTGATGCGCTCTTCCACCTGTTTCCATTCGCCATTGTGAAAATAGCGTTGTTGCTTGCTATTCTCAAATTTCACCGTGTAAAAATCAACAACGTCCGCGCCCGTATTGGTGGGCGACCATGCGACGTTATCATTGAAACCGACGATAATAAGCGGTGCGCCGGGTATCGTCACGCCGTATAGATTCATTGTCGGGGTAATCATCTGCGCTTCGTACCAAATTGCCGGAAGCGACAAGCCCAGATGCGGGTCGCCAGCCAGAAGAGGTTTGCCGGAGCGTGTTTTTGTGCCATTGACAACCCAATTATTACTCCCCTTGCCCTCCGCCGATTCACCAAAGAGTGTGCCTGCTTCGTCGCGGGCAGCCAAAAGTGCTGTAATGACGCGGGATTCGAGTCGTTCTCCCTTTGGGAGCAGGGGTGGGATGAGGGCTGCCTGAGTTTGCTTTGTCTGCGAAGAAGAATTTTTGCTTGTAGAGCCCACCACACCTTGTATTTCAGGGCTTTGTGGCACGTTCAAAACGCTGTGATTGGGGTAGAGTTCTTGAAAAGCGCTATCGCCCAGTTTTTGCCGCATTTCCTCCATGACAACATCATCCAACTGCCCTTGAAACGTCAGGTCAAACGCCATAAGCTGATTAACAAGAATAGATTTCACGGGCGACCACGCTTCGGGCGCATAGTCGAGCAAGCGAAATTCAAACGGATAATCTTTCGGCGAAAGGCTGGAAATATAGGCATTTGCGCCGTTTGTGAATGCTTCGAGAATAAGCCGTACTTCGGGCGAGTTTTTCTGAATCTGTTCCCATGTGCGCTCTGCACCCAGCATCATACCTGTTCGGCGTAAAAACTGGTCAGTTTTAATGCGGTCTGCACCGAATATTTCTGACAAACGTCCCGATGCAACACGGGTTTGGAAGTCTATTTGAAATAATCGCTCTTTGGCAATCAAGTACCCAAGCGCTGCAACGGCATCAAGGTCGTTTTGCGCCGTAATATGCGGCACATTGCGCTCATCGCGGTAAATGCTCACCGGCGCAGAGAGCGCAGGAATGCTGAGTTCATCAATCCGCGTGTTGTCGTGCGCCAGCCGTGCTGTTCGGTAGGCACCATTCCAAACGTCCAAAAAATAGGAAAACGCCGGAATACCGCCCCACGAGCGGGATGTAGCATACACAAGACCGCCCAAAAGTAGAGCGGCAAGCAAAGCAGAAATGCGAAGTTTCATAACGCGAGGCAGAATAACGTGTGGGAAGAGAAAAAGGGCTGCGAGTAGTTAATTCTTTTGCTGCAATTCATAGAGGACACGGCATTTGATAGCATCGCCAAAGACCGCAATTCCGGCGTTGGTGATGATTAAGCCCAGCGTTCCCCATAAAAACCAGTCGAGCGTATCGGCGTGAATCATTTTTAAGCCGATTGCCTTGCCAACAACGCTGATTCCAAGCCCAATGAGTGTGAGTCCGAGTGGCGCGAAGATACGCCATTTGTTGAAGAGTTGTTCAGTGGTCATGGTTCATGCAAAAAAGAAGTGAGAGTTTCACGCGGCAGCGAAACTCTCACTAATGTTGGGTTTATTATTTCGTAATCGGAAGGCTCACTTTGGTCATATCCCAAGCGAGAGTCAGCATCGTGCCTTTGTCTGCTTTGTCGAGGGAAATGGTAAAGCGCTCTGTCACTTCTTTCGTTGTCATCGGCGTAGCATCAGTTTTGAGGACATCTTTTGCGGGCTTGCGCTCATAAGCACCCCATTGTTTTGCTTCGCTATTGAGGATAAACGTCCATTTGTCCTTGGTTGGGATGGTGAAAAGCGAGTATGTACCTGCTTTGAGCGGTTTATCGCCAAAATTCACATCGCCGCTAACGGTGATGGTTGTTGCTTCGTTTGCGCCTGCACGCCAGACTTCACCGAAAGGAACAAGTTTACTACCAAAGATTTCGCGTCCTTTTTTTGCGGGTTGCGAGTAATTGACCGTGACGGTGATGCCGTCGAAGGTCGTGGTTGCTGTTGCCGGAGGGCTGGGGCGCTTGGATTTATCGTCTTGTGCGGTTGCAAATACTGTTGCTGCAAATACCAGTACCAAAGCGGTTATCAGGGTTTTTGAGCGGTAGGAAAAACCGTAGTTCATCGGAAAAACTCCATTGGATAGAAGTGAAAAAATAGGAAAATGCCGAAAGTCCACGTAATTTTGTGGTCTCGTGGTACGCGAAATATTGCGTACCGTTGCAAAATACCACGAAAAATCGAACAAATGAAACTGAGCATTGTCCAATATACGCCGAGCTTCGGAGAAAAGCAGGAGAATTTTCGCCGCATCCATGCCCACAGCGAGCAGATAGACGCGGACGTGATTGTTTTTCCCGAACTTTGCACGACAGGATATTTTTTCCAAGACAAGGAAGAATCACGGTTTTATGCCGAGTCGCCGGACGGCGAAGCGGTACACTTCTTTCGCTCCATGGCGCATAACCACGATGCAATGGTAGTGGCGGGTTTTGTGGAAAAAGATGGGGATAACGTCTATAATTCCGCACTCATCGTTTCGCCCGGAGAACCGCTTCATATCTATCGAAAAACACATTTATTCTACAAAGAGCGGCATTGCTTTGACGAAGGCGACACGGGATTTTTTGTTGTGAAGCATCATCGGCACGATGCCAATATCGGCACGATGATTTGCTATGACTGGCGTTTCCCGGAGTCCGCACGGGCGCTGGGTTTGAAGGGTGCTGATGTGATAGTTTGCCCGTCGAATCTCGTGACGAATGTTTGGCATATTGCCATGCCCGCCAGAGCGCTGGAAAACAAGGTTTATGTGGCGGTTCCCAATCGTGCGGGCGAAGAGGTGCGCGGAGCAGAAAACGAAAGCGTGAAATTTACAGGTCGCTCGGTAATTTATAGCTACAACGGCTCTGCGCTTGCCCAAGCAGGTGCAGAGGACGATGAAATCTTAACGGTTGAAATTGATCCGCTTGCCACCCGTGATAAATCATTTAATGCCTTGAATGATATTTTCCGCGACCGTCGTCCGGACATCTATGCGATGTAGGCGCATTTCCAAGAATTTTTAGCGCTTCTGCTCTGAGAGCGGCGGAAATGCTTGATATTTGGCAAATTTTGTCAAAACGGGCGTAATTGTGCGTTTTCGCTCCGCTTCGTACTTGTAAAGCATATCGCCCAGATTGCCGAGAAATGGGAAACTTACGGTGTCGTATTCATATTTTTCATCGTTGAAAATCTCGTCTTCGTTAGCATAAATAACCGCCGAAACAAAAAATTCAATATTCTTTTTGAAATCAACAACGTAAGCATTCTCAATCACATAGCCGTAAGCGTCGCCGACCTTGTTGAAGACCCGAATGTGGGACGGCATTGGTTCGCGGGAATTACCATTCATGGCAAATTTCACGTAACGGTCGTAGTATTGTGTTGTATCGGCATAGCGCGGAAAGCGGCTTTCACGGGGGAATTTTGCCATTGACGAATACACGAGGTCGTAATCTTCGGGCGTAAGATTAAACTGTGCTGTGCGCGGCATAATTTCGGGAAAAAGAACAGTTTGCAAGATGCGCTGCAAGGTCTCAAGAGAAACATAATTTGACTCTGTGAAGTCAATCGGCTCATTAACGAGTGCGCCGCGCTTTATCACACCTTTGCCTTGTTTCAAATCGCGCACGTCGAATTTGTATTGCATAGTAGGCGAACTCGCGGTTTGAGAGTAGAGAACAGTCTTTCCGTCTTCAGCGTAGATTCTGAGCGGGTTCATATAGCTATCTTGCGTCATTGTTGCGCCAATACCCAGACGGCGATTGATTTTAACGTTGGTAAACCCTTTTGCATAGAGCGCTTTATTGAGCGTGTCAGGCGTTACGAACTCCAAAAGACGATTATGCGCGTCGTTGTCGCTGACAAGAAAAATTTTCTTGACGTATTGCGCGACACTGGCGTTGCCATCGGCGCTAGACGAATCGCCAGTCACAGGGGTTTGGTCGGGGCGAGTACTGTCAATGCGCATTGGCAAATACTTGTTTTTCAGTTTTAAGCGGTTCATTTTCTCCAATGCCAAAAGCGCAGTCGGCAATTTAGTTGTGCTTGCCGGATAGTAGTATTCACGCGGGTCTAAGCGGTAGGAAAAGGAGCGAAAACTAGGACGATTCTGCTTATCGCGGTCAATTTGTGTGTAAAGAATTTGAACACGATGTTTCTGTGCATTTGCCAGAACGGAGCCGAATTTGTCGAGCTGCTTACGCATCAACTGTTCCAGCAGCACGGTGTCCCGAAGAGCCGTTGTTGTGCGCTTTTGCGCAAACAAATGGTCGTTCGCTCCAAGAACAACGAGCATCGTAATTATCAATAGGAAAAAATTCATAATAATCCTTGTAAAGTTATTCTAGGTCAGGCTCTATACCGAGTAAGCGAAGTTGTGCTGCGAGGCGTTCTGCTTTTTGGCGCTCTGCTTCTACCTTGAGACGTTCTGCCTTCAGCAGTGCAAGCGCTTCCAGATGCAAACGCCCGATTTCTTCAAAGTGGACAAATGCCCGTCCATCGGGACGAAAAAGCCGCACTTCATCGTTTTCTATGCCGAAGCGAATACCTAAGCGAGGGCTTTGCCACGAGGTCATATCGTCAATGAGGCGAAAACTGACTTCAGCATTTTCCCGCACATAGCCCGTCAAATCAATACGGTCGGGGTCGATAATGTAGTATTCTTCCACGCCGTATCGCTCATAGAATTGCAGTTTTCGCGCCATTTCGCTGGCACGATTGCCGGGCGAAAGCACTTCAAAAACTACCTGTGGCGCGATTCCCCCTTCTTCCCACTGTTTGTAGGAGCCTCTATCGCCTTTCGGACGACCAAACGCGACGAGTGCATCCGGCGCAATGCGGATTTCGGGATGTCCTTCTTCGGGATACCACAAAAGATCTCCGGCAACGAATACATCAGGGTTTTCGGCGAACATGATGCCAAGTTCGCCCTTAATACCGGAAATCCAGTCAAATTGTTTGGTGTTGTCGGACATTGGTTGCCCGTCGGAATCAGGATAAATGATCGGCTTTATTGTTGTTTGCGAGAACATTACGACGTTCCTTTGAGGGTGAGAACGGCATTCACGTGGATTCGACAGCATCAAAATAAGCAAAAAAAATTCCGCACTCTATACCAAAAATGGCGAGTACGGAATTTTTTGTATGGACAATAACGAGTGTTACTTCATGGTATCAATGATATCAGCAAGAAAAACGGTCATACCGCCACGCGACATGGTTTTGCCGATAACACCCACAGGAGCATCCGCCAGACGTGCCAAATCATCACCAGCGCTGCTGCCATCTGCCTTCAAGACGTAATAAATACGTGAACCAACCATCAAGCCAAGTGCGCTTTTGTTTGCCATAGCGCTTGCGTCTGCGCTTTTGACGGACTTCAGAGTAATGAGGCTAACGACGATGCCTTTTACAGGTTTGGAGGTTTTGGTTTTGCCTACCGCAGCCGATGATGAAGTCGTTACTTTCGTCGGTGTTGTGGCTTGCGCCTCAGTAGAGGCTGGTGTCGTTACTTTTGTTTGAGCAATGCCTGAAAGTGGCATTATTACTGCACAAACAAACGTGACGATTGATAAATGCAATTTCATAGCAATTGGAATAAAGAATGGAAAAAATATCAAATATGAATTTAGCGAATCACGGTAAACGTTTCCGCGTCAATAACACTCTTGGTCACAGGTGATAAGTTTGCAGCTATAGCGTAAGGAACATTAGCCACTGGCTGGTATGAAACTTCTACCTCAATATAGCGATTTGGTGCCGTTCCTTGCAATAACGAGTTGTTGGCTGCTTTAATAAATATCTTCGCAAAATTTCCTGCACGGGTTTGAATTGCCCATACAAGGCCGCGTGTAGTGGTGCGAAGCGGAAGGCTAAAGCGTCCGGGTGATCCCATTTGTACTTGCGTATCAAATACTTGGTCAAGATTATCAACATTCAAATACAGTTGATCGCCTGTACGAGTATCTGCCGACAATGGACGGGAAATACTGGAATAGTCGAGTTGCCCAGGCGAACCAATTCGCAAGCTGTCCGCATTACGTGTCTCAATACCAAAATCCCAATCCGCTCCACGCGCAACAGTAAGATTCAATGCCGTTCCACCTTGAATAGCAAGCCCACTCCCAAACCCCGAAGCTGTTTCATAAATGCGAATAGCGCCGCCTTGCATCGTTGTCAAGCGAACTGCCGGAGACCAGCGAATTTCGCGTGCAGCGCTGACGGTATCGTTATTGCGGGCTTGGACGCGGAACAGATACACCATGCCGGCAGTCAAACCGTTGACATCAAATGTGGTAGCGGTTGAAGCATTTGTTGTTCCGATAACAGCACCGGAAGCAGTGTTGAGAATGGTCACGCGGTACCCCGTGAGGCTGGTCGCCGTGGAGGCATTCCATTTGAGGCGGACGGTTGTTGCATTGATAGAGGTTGCTTTCAAGCTGTCCGCAGGAGTGGGAACAGTAACGGTTCCGGGACCGGGAGCAGGAGTGTCGCACGCGACAATCACAAATACCACCAATACCGCAACAGAAGCGGCAAGCAAACGCAGAAGTTTCATAGAAAAATTCCTAAAAGTTGATAAAAAGGTAAGAAAAAGAGCGATACATTACCGTAGGTGAAGGAAATTACCACGACTGGAAGCCGCAATTTACTCCTCTTTTCTGAGATACACAAATTACGGCGAAGGTTTAGTAAGGCAATCACATGAAAGTATTTTAGTGCCGTAGAGACAAGATAGTGCCTTGCCTCTTACACATTGAACGAGAACCATCTGTACAATTTCAATATAGGCTTGGCGCGGTATATTATTTCCAATCTTTCAACACTTCGCGCCCTCTCTCTCCAGCAATAATCCTTGCTTCCACGTCATTGAGCAGTACCGTTTCGATTTGCTCAAGTTCCACAGCACTCGGCAGGGTCACACTGTCCGTAAAAATCGGCTTGCCGCAACACAAGAAGACGTGCGGCTTTTCATCGCCAAGAAATTCACAGCGCATCGCTAGTGGTACAATGGCAGCGCGTATATTCTGGTCGCGGCACTTCCTCAGCACCCGCTCAATTCCTCGATTATAGCCCAGTGGACGTTTCCCCCATGGTGCCAATTCTCCTTGTGGGAACATAACGACGAGACGCTTGTCGTCTTGCTTCTCGTCCGATTCAGTACGCAGCAAATTCACGGTATAATCCAGCGCTTCGACGATGCCTTTCAGCGATTGTTGTTTGATGGAAAATGCGCCCACAAAGCGGAAAAACCAAAATTCTCGCAACCGCTCTTCAAGCATCATAATATAAAATTCACGCTGCCAAATGGCATCATTGAGCAAATAGGGAAAGAAGCCGTCCCACCATGTGGAATGGTTGGGAAGCAAGAGAATAGGGGTGTTGTGAGGAACATCGGGAAGATCGCCGAGCAGGTGAAGAGCGTGAAATCGGCGTTGGAAAAGAGAGCGCAGGTAAGGGCGAAAAATGGCGTGCGCCCAGCGCTGTGGCTTCGCAGGAATCATCGGGAAAAGAGCAAAAAGAGATTCACATAGACGTAAACAAGAGGCGCAACGAACATTGCCGCGTCAAAGCGGTCGTACACGCCGCCATGACCGGGTATGATATTGGAACTGTCCTTCACGCCTGCATCGCGCTTGAAGAGTGATTCCACCAAATCCCCAAACTGCCCGATAATCCCCACCAATGCACCAATAAGTGCAGCATGAACAGGCGGCAAAAACGGCAAGAGATAATGCGCCAACGCCACAAATGCTGCCGACGAAGCCAGAAAGCCCACCACAGCGCCTTCCCATGATTTATTCGGGCTGACGCGAGGGAAAAGTTTGTGCTTACCGAAGGCTTTTCCGGCAAAAAAGGCTAGTGAATCACACGTCCAAATACCGATAAACGTTGCAAAAACTAACCACGCACCCCATTTGTCGCCCGTTGCAAGGCGCTCTGTGGGCGAAAGACCCGACAGAAACTGCGCAACAACGGGCATTTCCAGCGTTCTCCCGCTAAAGGTCATGCGAAGCCCGATAAGGCTCGTGAGAAATGCTCCAACATACAACACGCCAAAAACCGTTGTTGCCGCGTTCCAGAGCGGATGTGGCTTATTGCGAAGGAGTTCGATGATTAAAACAGCGAGAACAAAAAGCAGCATGAGTGCAGGAAACATCAGACTCACAAGCCCTTGTGGTGCGGTGTCGGCAATCATAAAGTAGTAGCCGACGGCAAAACTCCCAACATAGCCCGTGATGCGCTGCGGCGAGGCAGATGTATGCTTGCCCAAATCATACAATTCCTTGAGCGCCAAGATTGCCAATGCTTGGGCAAACGCCCAAAACCACCAGCCGCCCAGAATCACCAAGCCAATGATGATTGGTGCTGCAATAAGAGAAACAATGATGCGGGTTGTGGTATTGCTCACGATGAAGAGTATTATTTGAGTGAGATAACGAAAGAATTGTCGCCATCAAAATAACATTAACGAATTTTCGCCATACACGCATCCGCGATTTTCTCCGCTTCGGCTTCGCTTTGCGCCTCGACGATAACGCGAATAATAGGCTCAGTGTTGGAGGTGCGCAGGTGCGCCCAGCCATTGCCAAAGGTGAGTCGCAAACCATCGTCGGTATTGACTTCTGCGCCGGGGAAGTGGTTTTTTACATCGTCAAAAACTTTTGCGGCATCACCGCTAAAGGCTTTTTTGCGCTTAACCATCGAATAGTGCGGCAGTGCAGCAACAATGCTTGAAAGTGTCATTTTGGGACGCTCATTTTTAACTTGTGCCAGCAACAGCAGTACCAGTGCTGTTCCCACCAGCGAATCGCGTCCGGCATGGCAAGCGGGCAAAATTACACCGCCACTGCCTTCTCCGCCAATCAAAGAGCCGTTTTCCAGCATTGCTCGCACGACGTTGATTTCTCCAACGGGAGTGCGAATGACTTTTACGCCATAATGCGCCGCAACATCAGCCACAGACTGGGTTGTCGAGAGATTAACGACAACGGGCGCATCGGCTTTTTCGCCAAAATATTGCTTATTCCGCAGCGCCGAAAGTGTTGCCAAGACAATCGTGTATTCCTCGAACACCACGCGCCCGCGCTCGTCCACAAGTACAAGTCGGTCAGCATCGGGGTCAACCGCTACGCCAAAATCAGCTTTGTGTTCCAAAACTGCTTTGGCGAGGTCGCCAAGATTTTCTGGTATTGGCTCCGGCGTATGCGGAAAAATGCCCGTACTGTCGCAGTAAAGCGGGATGACCTCGCAACCAAATTCTTTCAGCAAATACGGGATAAAATGTGAACCGGCAGCATTGACGGCATCAACAACAACACGGAATTTTTGATTGCGGATAAGCTCGACATTGCCGGAATTAGAAAAGACGGGCAAGAGCATGATGGATTCGGTATGGTGCGCTGCGGGATTTTGATGCGTGGTCATGCTTTCGCCGTGCTGGTCGGTAACGAAGCTAAAACGGCGCTCTTCCAGACATTGCCAAAAAGCGGCATTTTCTTCTGCATTAAGGAAGATCCCCTCACCGTTGATAAATTTCATACCGTTCCACTCCACCGGATTATGCGAAGCGGAAATAGATATACCACCAGCTACGGCTTGGTGTTCGGAAAAAAGCTGCACCGTTGGAGTCGGGACAATGCCGAGTTCCAGCACCTCGCGCCCACAAGCGGCAAGTGTGGCGCAAACAATTTTCTCAATCCACTGCCCCGATGGACGGCCATCGCGCCCGACGGCAACAATGCCCGGTGGCAGATAGGCTGCAAAGGCAGCCGTGTATTCCGCAACGACAAAAGGGGTGAGTGCGTCGCCAAGCGTGGCGCGAACTCCAGAAATAGAACGGATAAATGGCATATTGACTTGATTCTCCTCAAAAATACGACGGTGCGCAAAAAACTGGTGTATCGCCGAAAAACCCAGAAAATAACGGCTAAAACGAGAGGTGCGAAATAATAACCGCTTAAAATAATCATACATGCACTCTTCTCAAAAGGAAGTTTATGCAAAAAACGCTTTTTTGTTAGAATTTTTCGCAGATTATTTGTTAATCTTTCTTTCGCGTAGCATTTGCGTTTGATTTTCACCAAAAAATTCCCTAGTTTCCGAATCTTGTAAAAACACTCCTGACTTGACCTCAATAGCAACTCCACACCTCACTTTTTTCATTTTTCAAAGGATAGTTCGATGAATCACACTCGTCCTCTTGCGACCTCTCGCGCATGGCGGTATGCGCTGGCGTGGGCGTTGCTGCCCGCTCTCGCGGTTGGGATATTGTCCGAGTCCCCTGCCTTTGCGCAGACTTCGGCAGCGCCACGCACCAAGCAAGAAAATCGCATCAAAAGCGTCATCTCCCGCGAGGAAGCCATGATGCAAAGCCGCTTGCGCCGCCTCATTGCAGGGCAGAATCTGGGCAATGGAATGTATAGTCTTGCCAAAGCACCGCGCATTCTGCCGCTCAAAGAAGGAACCTACGAAAAAGGTGCGATTTATGTGAAAACTCGTGAGCGCTTCGTTCTCGGTAAAGGCGCAAAATCCTTCCAATCCTCCGTATTGATGAGCGGTCTGGAAGGCGTAGCGGTGCGGGATATTCGCCCCGTTTCCGCACAGCACAATAGCGGCGCGATGCTCACGGCGGATACCTACGGTGTAGGGCGCATTTATACGGTGCGCTTCGATCCCGGAGCGGACGTGCAGCGCTTGTGTGCTGATTTGAGCCAGAATCCCGACGTGGAATATGCCGAGCCGATATACATCCACCAACTCACCCAAGACCGCGTTACGCCCACCGACCCGCTTTTTGCGCGGCAGTACCACTGGGCGCGTATCGAAGCGGAAAGGGCATGGGGCATCACGCGCGGCAGCGAGACCACGATTATCGCCATTTGCGATAGCGGTGTCGATATTGAGCATGAAGATTTGAAAGATAATATCTGGACAAATCCGGGCGAATCCGGCATGGACGCTATGGGACGCGACAAACGCACCAATGGCGTGGATGACGATAACAATGGAAAAGTCGATGATTGGCGCGGATGGGATTTTGTGGGGAACGTCACGGTTGCCGACCGCGCTGCTTCTATCTTTCGCCCCGACAATGACCCCAAAAACCGCCCACGCCGCGACCTTGACGAAGGCGACGGCTTGAATCACGGCTCACACGTGGCAGGTATTGCCGGTTCGACGGCGAATAACGCTTTTGGCGGTCTTGGTTCGGGCTTTCGTTGCCGCATTATGCCCCTCAAGCAGGCGACGGAAGACTTTGCTAATTCTACAAGTGTTCTTTTGGGATATGAAGGTATCCTCTATGCCGCACAGATGGGCGCTCATGTTGTCAACTGCTCTTGGGGCGGGCTTGGCACCAGTAGCCAGTTTTTCCAAGATATTATCAATACTGCAACGGCACTGGGAACGCTTGTGGTCTGTGCTGCCGGCAATGATGGCGCGCTCATGGACGATTCCTATTTCCCCGGAAGTTATGATAACGTGCTATCGGTGGGTGCTTCGGATGAAAACGACACGCCGGCCGGATTTAGCAACTTTGGTATCAAAACGACCGTATTTGCGCCCGGTGTGAATATTCTTAGCACCGTTTCCGGCAATCGCTACACGCCTTACAATGGTACTTCGATGGCATCACCGCTTGTGGCGGGTATTGCAGCACTTGTGCGCACACTACACCCCGACTGGACACCACAGCAAGTAACGCAGCAAATTCGCGGTACGTCGGAAAATGTGTTGGTGCCGGGCGCTGCGGCTCGTCCTGCGGGCTTCTTTGGGCGGATGAATGCCTACAGGGCGCTCAACATCAATCGCACACTAAATGGTTCCGGCGAAACAATGCCGGGCATTATCGGCGTAGGAAGCGCTATTGATGCGGCAAACGGGTTTATTGCCTCCTTTGAGCCGCGCCGTTTGGTGCTGTCGGTGCGGAATATCCTTTCGGATGCTTCCGATGTGAGCATTACCCTGACCCCGATTGATCCGAATATGGTCGCTTTGCAGCCCACAATCACTATCGGCAATCTTGCAACGGGGCAGCGCAAAAACGCCGAGTTCACGGTTCAACTCCAAACCCCGGCGTTGACGCTGGCTGGTGCATTGGACTTTGGTGAATTTCTTGTCACCTATCGCTCCGGCTCATATGTGAACTACGAGCGCCTTTCCATTCCCTTCCAACTGCCCGCAAGCAATGCTACGCCCGAATTAGTCGTTTCGTCGGTAGTGGATTTTGGTACAACGCCTGTACCAACAACAGCAACCATCCGGATAACCAACACGGGCAACCAAAACATTACCGTCACAGCAGCAACGCAGGCATTCACGGGGACAAATGCCGGTGAATTTCGGCAAGTTTCCGAATTAACGGGTGTCCCCCTGGAGCCGGGCGCTTCCACCTCCCGCGTCATTCGCTTTTCGCCGACTGCCGGGGCAAACGGACAGAGGACGGCGAATTTTAACATCGTCGGAACGTCCGACGGCATTGTACCAACGCGAGGCGGAGGCACACCGATTGCGAATGGGTACCGCTTCTCGACGCGGCAGGAAACCTATACGGAAATTACGGACAATAATTTCCCCTTTGCTGGAGGCGGTGCGAACTTGGATGACGGCGAATTTGATACGGATTTACCATTCCCATTTCGGTTTGGACAAAATACCTATACGAATGTTCGGATTGTCTCTAATGGTTTTCTTGCTTTCCGACCTGCGCGGTCGTCTATCACGGACGTAGGTTTTGTGAGTTCGCCAATTGGCGATGCGAGTTATGGTGCCGACGGCATTATTTCCGGGTTTTCCTTGGATTTATTCATGTTATCGGATGGCGTGATTAATTACGGGACTCAAGGTACAGCACCAAATCGTGTCTTTGTTGTCCAGTGGAAGCGAGCTTCATACGTTACGGCTACAGGCGCTTACCCCGATGCCGATTTAAACTTTCAAATTCGACTCTATGAAGGATCGAACCGCATTGAGCTTGGCTATGGTAGAATGAGTATCTTACCACTAGATGTTGGTGTTCGCGGGCAAGTTGGGTTGAGAGGAGCAAGTTCTACTGACTTCAATAATCGCTTAGTGAATTTTCAACAAAATAACTGGATTAACTCTCTCCTTGGTACTGCCTCTACTGACCGTTGTGACATTTTCGGTAGCGTTTTTCCACCTTCTGGCTTAGTGTACATTTACACTCCTGGCGATTTCGCTGCCAGCAGCACTCCGCGTGTAACATCGTTTCAGCGTTCAGCGCAGTTAAACGCTACTGCCCGCTCTGGTGGTGTTCTTTGGACAGATCCACCGCTCACAACGGGGGTAAACTTTAACACCACCAACCGCATCGGCACGACGGTTGTTTCTGTTACCAATGTTCCGCTTGGCACAGTCAAAACAATGACCGTCACGATGGCAAATATCAGCCCGAACCCGATGACGATAACGGGCTTGGATATTGTGCCTGTGGTGGATGCGACCGCCGGAGAGTTCCGCGTTTTGAGCCAACTACCGATCAATCTTGCTGCAAACGGTACAACGACGGTGCAGGTTGCTTTTTCGCCCAGTGTGGCGCGCTTCCGCGAAGCGGCGCTGCGTATCACCTACGACGGCACAACAGCACTCATGCCGCTCACGGGCAATGGAGAAGCGCCAAGACTGCTCTTACGCTATTACAATGATGTTGGCGTTGAATTGACGGGAACAACAGGCTTCTTTAGCCGTTTCGACCGCTTACCACCGTTTTCGCTGACGGGTGCTTTGCCGCCGCCCAATCTCACGCCGATTGGCACGACTCGCCTTGTGAATCTTGTTTCCCTCCGAAATTTAGGAACAGAGCCGATAACGGTAACGAGTGCGTCGTTTGTTCACGCCACACTGAACACGGTACAAAGCCCGGATTTCCGCCTCATCACGCCGCTTCCCTTTACGGTGCAGCCCGGCACGTCGCAAACGCTTTCGATTGCGTACACGCCGATTGAAGCGGGCGAGAAACTGGTTGATTTGACCTTGCTGAGCGACAGGGCAGACCCCGCCGTTCTGCGTTGCGGCAGCACCGGAGGCATACCGAGAGCTATTCAGGTAACCCCTCGTGGGACAACCGCCGTTTTGAACACCTCTCCATCGCCATATTCCTTTAATTTTGGTCTGGTTGCCATCAATACCAGTGGCACACAGCGCATCATGCTTCGCAATA
>JAAFHM010000035.1:17115-17541 GCA_013298375.1 Ignavibacteria bacterium
AGCAGCACGGCTTCGATGATTATTTCCGCCATTAGTTTTGGCGGGGTTAATGGCAGTGAGTTCACCACGACGGGCGCGACATTCCCGATTCGTCTTGCACAAAACGATAGTCTTCTGCTCTCGGTCGTCTTCCGTCCGCGTGATGTTGGTGTGCGGACGGGCGTAATGACGGCATTCCACAATCTTGCTCCTGGATCAGAAACGGTGCAGCTTATCGGCAGTGGTAATGCCTTGCGGCGTGTTGCTTTGCCAATCTTTACACAGCTTTTTGCAACGACCGCTCCAAATGCCACTTCCGGCACAATCGGTATTACCGTACAAAGTCTTGGTCGGGATACGGCAACGGTTTCTGAGGTGACGATTGAAGGCAAAGATGCCAGTGAGTTCCGCATTTTGAGAAATATTCCTGCCGGAACGAGGATTGCG
>JAAFHM010000585.1 GCA_013298375.1 Ignavibacteria bacterium
CCTTCATGGTAGATACGCGATATGTCGCTGCGGCTTAGACGGGGCATGATTCTAGCTATGAAATTTTCGTTCCATTTTTTTTAGACCTGACCAGTTACGATTTAGGCATAGCACGTTTTTTAGATTTGGAGTCACTGACAAAAACAATAGCACCAATGGGTCCACATTCACCATTGTATGCCGCACCAGAACAATTTGCTAACAAAAAAGACCTCATTGACCCAAGAACTGATTTTTTTAACTTAGGAATAATTGCATTGGAACTGTATTTAGGTGTGCATCCATTTGATCCAGCATTTGTCGGAAATCAAAACTCTATTTCAGAAAATATCATGCAGAATAAGTACATACTTGAAACTAATACAGTGAAACGAGATACAGCAATAGCTAGTTTTGCTATTAAAACATTGCAGACACAACCATATCAGAGGTTTAGAAATTACAATCTATTAGATACATTCATTACCGAAAATTTGTCATTATGAAGGTATATCATCAAACAGGTTTTAGAGATAAGTGGAATATTGAGAGTTTCCAAAATGGTATTGGGGATGGCTTGATTTTTTCACCTATTAACATTGATGCTGAGAAATTACTAAGACTTGATAGTAGCCTTAAGATAAACAGCTACCTTGACCCGCAACTATATCTACTCAATGAAACAAAAGGTACCCTAGAAACTTATCCATATTTTCCGGGTAATATCAAGGCTGGGTTTACTACTCCTGATTTGGATAATAGTCATATCCCTTTGGCTCAGTTGTGTGTAGATTATCAGGTAGAAAATAACTTTGAATACCTAGTTATCCCGACGAGATACCATCAAGACAATCCAACTTCATTTTTTATACAAAGTACAGAATATTTTGTAACGCCCTTTTATGACCATGTTAAGGAAAAACAAATCTCGAAAAAGATTTTACTTTCTGTTATTGTCAAAACAATTATGTTATCCGATGAGGAGAAGAGAAATGAGGTTTTGAACTGGATTACAGGACATCAACATATTCACGGCGTGTATCTCATTTTTGAAAATAATTTCACTAGCAAGCAAATCAAAGATTTTGAGTATTTGCTTAACGCATTGAAATTCATCAAAATTTTGAAAGATAACCAAATGGAAGTTCATGTCGGATACACAAACACAGAAGCTCTTTTATACAGTATTGCTATGCCAGACGCAATAACGGTAGGTGCTTATGAAAATTTGCGCTCTTTCAGTATCAAGCGTTTTCAAGATGCAGAAAACAGTGTCATGCGCTCACCTAATGCAAGATTATATAGTACGAAATTATTGCAATGGGTCGATCACGTTTACATACAGGCAATGAAAAACATCATGCCTGACTATGCTGCATATTTTGACTATTCTGAATTTCAACCATTAATGTTTAAGCCTGAATATAGATGGCATTTTAACAAATCCGAATTATATAAACACTATTTTCTTGTTTTCAGTCGACAAGTTAAAAATTTGCCACCATCGCAACCTGAAAGAGTTGAAAAGATTAAAGATATAATCAAAGATGCTCTATTGTCATTTAACACCATAGCAAACAGTGGTGTGCTTCTGGATGATGATAGTAATGGTTCTCATCTACCCACTTGGTTAAATGTCATCACCGCCTTCCAAAAGGAACTTGTCAAATGAAAACAACATTTGCAACAGAAAAAGAAATGTCTCAAAAGTTTGAGAAATATCTTCGTACAGAATTCGGAAGCTCGTACATCAAAGAATTTCCGGGCTTATTTGGGATACCTGATTTTGTTTATTACATCAAGGAAGATCAAGAAATATCTATAGTATCATTTGAGTTAAAGCTCAAAGATTGGCGACAAGCCGCAAAACAGGCTTTTCGGTATAAAAGTTTTTCGCATATAGCTTACGTTGTAATGCCGAATAATTGTGCGGATAATGCTCGAAAGAATATTGAGCTATTCAAGAAATATAAAATCGGTTTGGCTGTTTTTGGAATGAACAATGAATTTGAGATTATTTATAGCCCTTCAAGAGGGATGCCCTATTCAGATAGTTTAAATAAGAAATTAACGAAAACAGTCACTCTTCGTAAAAATAAAGCTAAAAATTATGAAATACTTATCAGGCACGGTCATCATGACTTGAGTGATGAGTTGTATGTAATCTAGTCAATACTAATTGAAATAGCTGGCTCTAGGGCAAGTGCAGCACTAGAAGTATTAAAGTATGCTATCGGTGTAATCTCTTTGCTTCATCTGCACCATAACATTCTCCCCCTCCAACCACACCTCACGCACATACCGCCCAAAACGGTCGCGGTCATCATCCGCAGGATTAAAGCGTAGTGCAACGCTTTTACCCGTAAGTAAAAGCGTTGCAAAGAGTTTTGCTTGTGTGCCGCGTTCAAATGCTTCGTCAAGCGTGATGCCCGCACGAGCAGCTTGTTTGCGAAGTTTTGGGGTACGCTGCGCCTCGAAACAATCAATGCCCGAAAGCCGCACGGTTACTTGCTCTCCATCCACTTCGCAGGCAAGAGTATCGCCGTCAATGACGCGTAAAACCTTTGCAGGTACAGCATGAAGCGGAAGGCTCACGGATTCACCTTCAACAACTGCGGATTCACCAAATTAAATTTCTGCTGATTCTGCACTTCTTCCACAGCAAAATCTATCACTCGTGCTATCTCTCCCATTGCTTGATTGAATGTTCCGTCGCGCTGCGCCGTCCATTCCTCGTTGGGTATGGCGCGGCGACGATATTGCAAGGAAAATGTCGGGTCAGCACTTGCCGCCGCAACAAGCTCACGGCATTTATTCGCAGCTTGCGCCATCGAAAGTGCTTGAGTGCTGATGAAATCAATATCCCACGTGCGGTACGTTCCCCCTGCGGACTTTTGTATGCCGTTCAGCTTCGTGAAGTCTCGGATGAGATATTGTGCGTTGCGACGTACAGGTACGATTGCTCCGGGCGGAAGCGGCGCGGGAACTTCCACGCGAATCTCGACTGGTTGCAAGAAGTACGACATTTCAAAACGGTTATTCTCCACCGCCAGCCCGCCAGCAATGCGTGAAACAAATGCCTCGACGCTGATAGACGTTTTGATGCGCCCGCTCAGGTCTTTGGTCGGCAACGAAAACGGCGGTGTGGAGAAATTCGCACCCGTGAATGAATATGTTTGGTCGAACACGCCGCGAGCATGAATCGCAAAT
>JAAFHM010000262.1 GCA_013298375.1 Ignavibacteria bacterium
TTTGCCGTTTGCGCGGGTTTTGCTCCACCGTCCGCAAACATTCTGCGAACATCCTTGACGCTTTGATTGATGCCCTCACGGGCATCGCATTTCAACTTGCTGTTCCATAGACCTGACCAGTTACATTTCAACTTGAATTCAAGCCTCAAAAATATTCGCAAACACAATGCCAAACATTGATTTTACGCCCTATCTGAAACGTTATCGTACTGGCGAATGGCGTGCCCCGATTTTCCGCGATGCTATCTTGCACGATGCGAAGATGTTACCACACAAACCAGCAATGCTCGACATTGGCTGTGGACAAGGCTTTGACACCTTGCACGACATACAAACCGCACTGGCGAGCGTTTCCAAGCGATATATTGGTGTGGAGCCTGATACAGCTATTGTTTTGGGTGATATTTTTACCGAAACACATCATTGCTTTCTTGAAGATGCGCCTATTGAAGAGGGTTCGGTGGATATTGCTTTTTCCTTCATGGTCTTGGAGCATTTGGAATATCCGGAACGCTTCTGGGAAAAAGTGTATGAAGTTTTGCGTCCGGGCGGCATATTTTGGAGCTTTACAATGGATGGGCGGCATTATTTTCCTATCATTTCGCTTTTCTTGGAGCGCATCGGCGCAAAAGATATGTATCTCAAAGCTCTGCACGGTAGGCGTGGCGCAGATCGCTACGAAAATTATCCAACGTTTTATCGCAGCAACACGCCAAAGCAGATACAGCGACTTGCGCATAAATTTTCTCAGTGTCAAACATGGACATTTGGTAGAGTTGGGCAGTTAGATTACTACTATCCCAGGGGCTTGAAATGGATTGGACGCACGGTAGATCGCATGACGCTTGGCGTGGGAATGCCCGGAAGCGTCATTGTGATGCGCGTTGTGAAATAGCTCTACCAAAACACCAATCGCCGTACAGATGTTGTGTGCGTGCCGATGTTTGTGTACTTTTGTGGAAGATTTTTGCGTTGTTTCATCTCTCGCCCGTACACTATGACGTTTCTCAATCCCGCCGTTCTTTTTGGACTTGCTGCCGCAGCAATTCCCATTCTCCTGCATTTTTTCAATTTACGCAAACTGCAAATCATTGATTTTAGCACGCTTGCCTTTCTCAAGGAACTCCAAAAAACGCGAATTCGTCGCCTAAAACTGACGCAACTGCTGTTGTTGGCATTGCGGGTTTTGATTGTTGTTTGTGCCGTGTTAGCATTTGCTCGTCCGACGATTCCGACGGCATTTCCGGGCTTGGGCGCGAAAGCAAAAAGCTCCGTGGTGATTGTGTTGGATAATTCATTCAGCATGGAACTCGCTGATGAGCGCGGTGTGCGCATGAAGCAAGCAAAAGAAGCCGCTCTGCGTATTATTCGTTCGCTCGGCGAGGGCGACGAAGCCGCGCTGGTACAAATGGCAAATCTTGACGACCGCCGATATTTCGAGTTTACGCGGGATTTCGGTTCGCTCTCGGAAGCTGTGCAAAATCTTCCCGTTGCCTACACCACAGGCAAGCTGGAATCCGCATTGCGCCTTGCTTCGTCTGTTTTAGTCAAAGCCCGCAATATCAATCAAGAAATTTTTATCATTACCGACAATCAAACCAATATTCTCTCCGACGATCCGGGCGCACAGCGCGACTCTGCGACGATTTTCCCCAAATCAGCAGCGTTGACGATTGTGCCGATTGGTGAAGATTCCAAAGCAGGCGAGAAAAATTTGTCGGTGGATTCGCTCCATCTTCTGACCCGTATTTTCGAGGCTGGCAAGCCCGTTGAAGTGGAAGCACGGGTGCGGAATAGCGGCAAAGAGGACGTAAAAGACGTAATTGTGAGCCTCGTGATGAACGGTGAGCGCGTTGCCCAGCGCACGGTGAACATTCCTGCCGGAGAAACACGCACCGTTGCTATCGCCGCCGCAGCACCGGAAATCGCTGACGGCAAAACCGCATCCAGACTGGTTCGGTGTATGGTCGAAGTGGAAGGGGATGTGCTGGAAGCTGATAACCGCCGCCATTTTGGTTTTGCCCTGCCGCCAAAGCCCCGTATTGCTATCATCGGCACTGATGAAGAAACGTCATTACTGGCACTAGCCCTGCGTTCGGGCAATATTGTCTCCTCGCTCAGTGTGCTGCCGCCGGAAGCGCTTTCGGCAATGGCGTTGAACGACGTTGATGCCGTGATGCTCGTGAATTTACCGCGCTTCTCTGCCAGTGATGTGAGCCGCTTGCAAGCATTTGTGCAGGAAGGAGGCGGTGTGTTTATTTTTGGCGGTAATCGTAGCGATGGGGAAAATTACAATACGGGAATATTGTCGGCATTGAAGTTTGGAGCTGTCAGCAGTAGCGATTATACGCAAACAGCCTCAGCATCGGGCGGCGAGGCAGAATTTACGATGGTGGAAAAAGCGCATCCGCTCTTTAGTGGCGTATTCAAAGGTGACAATGCCGATTCCAAGCGGCTTGTGGAATCTCCGCGCTTTCTCCGCGCTTTGCCGCTTCAGCGCAATGGCTTGACTGCACAAGCGCTTATTGAACTTCCTGACGGCGTATTTTTGGCAGAAAGTAAACTTGGCACGGGGAAAGCGCTTTACTGCGCCGCACCGCCATTTACGGGGTGGAGTAATTTTCCCGTCACGGGTATTTTTGCGCCTATCGTCTTTCGAGCGGCTTCATATCTGACGGCAAGTGCTTCGGCGGCTTCGGATGCTGTCGTCGGGCAATCGGTAACAATTCTCCTTTCCGGGAAACTTCCCAAAGGTGCGGCTTTGAATGTGACCGACCCCGCCAATGCTGTATCGGTTCGGCAGGCTGTTCAAATGCCGTCTGGAGCGGTGTTGTCGTTGGAAGGCGGTGTGCAGCAGCCCGGTGTTTATGCCATTAGCACTGATGCGGGCGGCAAACAAGATGCAATACTCCACACGCTTGCCGTCAACGCTCCCGCGTCGGAATCCATAATGACGACCTTTTCCGGAAATGAAATGACAACTGCTCTCGCCCGATTTGTTCCCGAAAAAGACCAAATTCGCGTGATGAGCGACTACCGCAAAGCCAGTATTGAAGCGCTGCGAACAAGCACGGGTACGGAGTTATGGCGCGTGTTCTTGTTGGGAGCAGTGCTGGCGGCGATAGCAGAAATGCTTGTGGCGAGGCGTGTTGCTGCGGGAACGTAGTTGTATCAAACATTTCCAGCATTCCTGCTGGGAATATCAATTATCATCTATTCTTTTTGCCGCGAATTCGCGGAATTTGGATAATTTTGTGCCTTCAAACGGCAATATCACTCTATTTTCACCAAACTATCGTTCTCATGGACTTTAACCACACTATCGCTATTCTCGGCGGCGGCAATCTCGGTATCGCTATTGCACAAGGCTTGATTGTTTCGGGGCTGCTTCCCGCCGAACACATCACCATCACGCGCCGCAGAACGAGCCTTCTTTCCGATCTCGCCAAACAAAATATTAACGTCACGGCTGATAATGCCGAAGCGCTAAAAAACGCCAGCATCGTTATTTTAGCGGTACAACCTCAGCAGCTCAATGAGGTTTTGACGGACATCAAAAAAGAGGTTAATCCGAAAAAGCATATTATCATTTCCGTTGTTTCTGGTGCAAGTATCGCAGAAATTACGAAGCAACTGGGCAAAAATGCGCCGGTTGTCCGTGCTATGCCAAACACTGCCATTGCTATACGCGAGTCTATGACGTGCCTTGCCGCCGACACCGAACACCAAAAAGCACTCGGCGTGGCACAACAAATTTTTGATACCGTCGGCGCAACTGTCGTTATTCACGAAGAGCAGATGACCTCCGCAACGGCGCTCTGTGCCTGTGGTATAGCATTTTTTCTTCGTGCTATTCGCGCCGCGTCGCAAGGCGGTATTGAGATTGGTTTCCATGCGGACGAGGCTATTAAAATGGCAGCGCAAACGGCTCGTGGAGCCGCATCGTTGCTCCTCTCCGGCAGCCATCCCGAAAGTGAAATTGATAAAGTAACCACGCCGCGTGGCTGTACGATTGCCGGGCTGAACGAAATGGAGCATCAGGGCTTCAGTTCTGCCTTGATACGCGGCATCACGACAGCCTCTGATAAAGCAATGAATCTCTATGTGGCTAAACCTGTCAAAAACTAATCTCATTATGAAGCATCTTTCATTTGCAACCCGCACGAAACCTTGTCTTTTCATCCGTGCGGGTTTTCTTTTTGCTGCCCTTATTCTGTCTTCATCGTTCCTGACTGCGTGTGCAACACTCGCGGCGGCGGCACGCTCAGGCGGCGGCAATGTGAGTGAAAAACCGATTGTGCGCGGTGTCCGTGTGTTTGGTGGAAGCGTTGAAACTGCACCACCGATTATTACTCGTGCGGCTCAAAATATTTTTTCTGCTACACAAGGCGCAGCCGCGCCAAACAATTCTTCTAACGTGCTGGGAAGCAGCTTTGTGACGATTGAAGTTGATGTGCAAAGCCCCGTGCAACCGACGTTTGTTGTGATGTTGGTTCATTGCGATGCGCTTTGGCGTGAGGACAAAAATCTTATCATTAACGACCCATCCTTGCGAATAACACAAATTCAGGTGATGCAGGCAAACAGTTTTTCGCGCTATTTCACGCATCGCGCCCGCTTTACCGTGCCGAATAACGAAGTACAGTTGCGGTTTTCCGGCAACTGGAAAGCGAAAATATTTGATATGGACGACATGAAAACACCGCTTGGCGAGGCACGATTTTTCGTTGTTGACGAGGAAGCAGAAGCGTCAATGAGTATTATTATTGACAGCTACGCCCCGCGTATTGGTGGGACAAGTTCGGCGGCGTATATGATTGAAGCTGCTATCAAAGCGCCACCGCAGTTCTTAGATGAAAATTTTCACACTGCCACACTCTACCGCGCATGGCGCTGGAACGAGCCGATAATTATTCAACAGAATACCGAGCAGAGCCGCACTGATGCGCTGTATAGCCGCTCTTCCAAATCAATGGTGCTGGGATTTTCAACGGCACAAAAGCGCTTTCGCATTGCGTCCGTTCCTGCTGAAAATGAGTATCGTGTGTTGGATATTCGAGATGCCATGCGCTTTCCGGCAGCGATGGCTCCATTCCGCTTTGCCCTTGCGGATTTGCGGCGCAATGGTACGTCGTTTATGCGGGCTGACGATGGTGCAATGATTACCGAAGGCGTTTCGGCAAGTAGAGATGAATATGTGTTGATGGAATTTGTGCTTGCCAGCGAGGGCGCTCCGTCGTCGCGGGATATTGTTGTGACGGGTTCGTTTAATGATTGGCGCATACTGCCGGAGTGGAAAATGCAGTACGATTCGACGCTTTTTCAATACACCTTGCGCCAATGGGTTCGGCGGGGGCGGCACAATTACGTCTATGCAACGGGGCAGTTGAACAAAGAAAAAAATGCCGTCGAGCGTTTCGATTACGAAGAATGCGAAGGAAATTCCCTTGCGGTCAATCACACGTTTTTTGCGTTTTTCTATTATCGCAACCCGCAATTTGGCGGCTACGACGCTATTTTAGGCGTGTCGGCGATGAATACGGCGCGGCGCAATCGGTGAGTTTGCTGTTGTCTATTAAAATGATAAACCCGTTCTACGCTTGGGAAAGTATAGAACGGGAAGATAGGTTTGGTGAGGCTTTTAAGAGCGCAGCCGACGCTGCTCTGGTGCTGCTTCAAGCGTCTTTTCGATTTTGAATTGTGCAATACGGGATTCCAACTGTTCGGTCAGGCTTTGAAGTGTATTGGAGGTTTGTGCAATCGCTGATACGCCCTCGGCGGACTGTGAAGCAACAAGCGCTATTTGTTCGACGTTGCTGGCAATTTTTTCACTGGTCGAGGTCTGTTCACGGCTTGCTTCGGCGATGCGTTGTACCATTTGCAGCACACTTTCCGAACTTTTGACAACTTCCTCAAGCGCCTGCCCTGCTTTTTCCGCTAAATCAATCCCCTCGCGGACTTTGTTGCTTCCTTGTTGCATTGCCAGCACCGCCCCCGATGATTCGCGTTGAATCGTCGCAATCATGCCCGAAATCTGTTTTGTGGCTTGTTGTGTGCGCTCGGCAAGTTTGCGGACTTCATCGGCGACAACCGCAAATCCACGCCCTTGGTCTCCGGCGCGTGCTGCTTCAATCGCTGCATTCAGTGCCAAAAGATTAGTTTGGTCGGCAATTTCAGTAATCACCGAAACGATTTCACCGATTTGTGCGCTGGAATCGCCAAGCTGCCCGATTGTTTCTGCGGATTTCTGCACGACATGGGCAATTTCATTCATTTTACCCACCGTTTGCGAAACAATTTCACTGCTTCGACGGGCAATTTCGCCGTTTTTCACCGCGACGGTCGCTGTTTCACCAGCATTGCGGGAATTGGCACTGATAGTGTCGGTCATATTGTCCATTGCCGCAGAAACCATCTCTGTTTGCCGCGCTTGATTCTGCACACCCGATGAAAGCTGGTCTGCACCAGAGTTAATTTGCGCCGTCGAATCGGCAACCGTCATCACCGTTTCTTGCACCTGCACAATCAAATGGCGCAAACTCAAAATCATTGCCTGAAGCCGTGAGCGGAGTTTCGCAATCTCATCTTCGGTTTTGCCCAAACGAATATCTTGGGAAAAATCTCCTTCGGCAAGCGCATCAATCGTCCAGAGCAAATCGGCAACTTCCTTTTCCAAATATTGCTTCGAGCGCTCAGTTTCTTGCTTGGCGACGTTCACTTCGCCCAAAACTCTGGTAATATCGGTGTTGGATTGGTTCACTTCTTCAAGCATTCCGTTAATGCTTTTGACCATGGAGTTGAATGACGTGCCAAGTTCGCTTAATTCGTCGTGGGTGCGAATGTCCAAAGTGACGTTGCTATTACCGGATGCAACTTGT
>JAAFHM010000224.1 GCA_013298375.1 Ignavibacteria bacterium
CGTCTTGCCAAGCACGTTCTGAAGAGAGATTGCGCTCCCAAAGTATTTTCTCGCAAGGTCTTCAGTAAGAACGATGGTATTCGGATTAGCAAGCGCACTCTTGGCATCGCTAGCGATAAATTCCGAAGGGAAAAGTTGAAAATAGCCGTTGTCGGCATACATTACGCGCTTTTCTAGAAACTTTTTCTCACCATTTGTCAGCAATGTCGAACCATTAGTATTAAACCGTACAGCCCGCTCTATTTCTGGCATCTCCGCCTTCAATGCAGCAGCAAGAGGAAACTGAGTATTGCACATTTGCGTACTTGTGCCTTCGCTTTTGCGTGTAATCGTGGGCGTGATGCGGTAGATGCGCTCTGCATTCGGCGTATCTTTGTCGAAGCTCATTTCCTCGCGTACAAACAGCGCGAGAACAAGGCAACACGCCATGCCGACGGCGAGACCGATGATATTGATTGCGGAGTAACTTTTTTGCCGAAGAAGGCTTCGGAGCGCGATTTTGAGGTAATTAGAAAACATATCTCATCCCAAATAATAGTGAATACTTTTTTGGAAATATCCGCCAAGATATGTGCCAATTTACCAATGCAAGATTTCATGCGCTTTTGGGGATTATTCTATTGATTGGCATAAAAAAAACTGTCCGCACGTGAACAAAAAATGTTCATTTGCGGACAGTTTGTTATCTCAATGACTCTCCTAACGTTTCTTGCGAAAGGTAATAGCGATGCGGTCTTCATCGACGGGAGAAATTTGGAAGGTATCCCAATTGGAATCGTATTCGGCAAGAATATTGCGAATGCAATTTGCTCTGAGCATTGCTGGATAGCCATAATCGTGAAGGTTAAAAAACTCCACACGGTACTGGAAATCAAGCGTTGCGCCGTTGACTTTCACAGAAATTTCCACGTTTTGGTTTTCTGTTGGCGCGGGTAGGTGGACGGAAAAAGCGTTCATACAATACCTCGTTTCAGTAAAAAAGGACATCAGTAATTATAGGTAAAAAGGCAATAGTAGTCATCAGAGGAGCAAGATTCATCTCAGTTTTTGTCAATTAAAAATCCGTGCCGGAAACATGACAAATTGGATGAAATTAAACTCAAAATTTGTCAGCGCAACCGTGCTGCCACGCACAGTCATCGTTGCTCCGGGCGTGTAACGTAGATTCGTGCGAAGTAGCCACCAATCTACATCCGATGGGCGAATGTCCCAACCAAAGGTAAGACCCGGCAGCCACTTGGTTTCAAACTGCTCCCATGCAGAGTTCGTTCCATCCTGCTCTGCATACCGCATAGCATCTCGCCCGAAATGCACACCCACAAACGGGATAAAACCGTTCCAGTTTACAAGATTTTTATTGACCTCCAATGCCACCGAAAAGCGCGTCTGCTGCTGGCGCAAACCAAAAGCGCTCACGCCTGCGTTCATGTTGCGGAGAATGAGGTTTGCACTAAGTTCCAAGTCGGAAAAAAAGTATCCAATTCCCATATCCGCAAAAAAAGCACCATTGACCACAGGAGACGCAAAAGGGTACTTTTCCTGCGTGTATGCTGACCCTGCGCCAACAACGAATCCTCCTGATGGTCCGACGGCGAGCGTAAAGGTACTCATCGCGCCTCTGCTCGTCAAATCTTCTTTGCGCTTGGCGGCAAGACCGCTTTGGTCGTATTTTTCAATAGGCAATGTCGTGTCAAAAACATACTTCAAACCCAGTGTTAATGCCGTTGGCGGGATATCCATTTCTGCTGATTGAGTGCGGGTGTACCACTGGCGGAGTTTGGTGTCAAAAATGTACCGCGCACCTGCTTCAATGATAAAATTATCCCACTGAAAGGATACACCACCTAGTGCTGCAAGGCGCATGAGATCTATATCCGCCGAATTTCCAATATCGGTATTTGTTTGGGCATAATCGCCAGCCGACCACGCCACACCGAGATAGGGGCGAAGCGCGTTTTTTTCCAAGCGCCAAGGGTAAATCTTCGCACCCGTTTCTACGCCGCTATTGTAGCTGTACCGAGTATTTCCGGCTTGAGATCTGATTCCGCCTAACTCGAAAGCGACATAGAAATCTGCGTGTCCCCAAAAGTGCATTCCGCCCCAGTGAACACGCGGTGAAAAGCGAGAAGAGAGTGAATTTGACCGCGTACTTCCGCCGTCAACGTAATTAAAATATCCGCCCGATGGCTGCCACTGCCCTTCCGCACTAAAATACATTTGCGCAAAACGGTGCTTTGTGTCGCCACCCTCAATATAAGGCTGGGCGCAAAGCGTATTCAAACCTAGCATGGCGGTAAAAAAGAGAAGACAAAAAATAGAAATGCGAGAGTATGGTGATTGATGAAGATTCATGATAAACAGAAAATGGTAGTGGAAAACAGTGACGGACAATGAAAAACAATCTCGCGTTTTTTTTGTGGAATGTTGAGATTGCTCCCACACTAGGGCAATCGCATGAAAATTTCAAACCCGCATCAAATCAGCATTCCACTATCATCAGTGTTTGTCGTTTAATGTGTAGAGACAAGGCAATGCCTTGTCTCTACGGCATAGATTTTTTTTTCACGCGATTGCCCTAGCTCCCACACATAGCCATTTTGATAAATGGGTTTGAAAGTGTAGATTTGTGAGATTCTGTTTTATTACATTGTTGGAAAATTCGATGATTACTCGACAAGAGGCATTACTCATGGGTGCAAATTCCCCAAAAGACCATCAGCGCATCATTTCAAGGCTTATCGTTGGTCTTGGAAATCTGTATTCAATGGGAAGTTTGAAATTAGAACCTTTTCCCGAAACACCACTCGTTGACGGCGAGCCTAGCCCTGTACCTGATGTTTCCTTGTTTGACAACATCCTCTATGAAACGCCCGTGATTATCGAAGTAAACCACGCAGGCGGCATTAAATCTGACTTAAAAAAAATCCAAGCGTTGATTGATGAAGAAAACTACGGAATAGTCGAGGGTTTTATTTTTGATTACAAGCGCCAAGAATGGCATAAATACAAGCTCGGCAAAGGTATGATCAAAGAACACCCTTCTTTCTGCGAAGCAATCAATCTTGATTTAGCTACCCTGCTCTAAGCCGCTTACTTACTCGCTTCTGAGCGACTTCACCGGATTGGCTCGTGCCGACCGCCATGCTTCGGCAGCAACCGTCATAAACGCTATCACCACAGCCACCATGCCCGCACTGGCAAATACCCACCACGACAATTCCACTCGGTATGCAAAATCCTGAAGCCATTTCCCAGCAGCCCAGTATGCAAGAGGAGTTGCAAGGACAATGGCGATTCCAACCAATTTCAAAAAATCTTTGCTGAGAAGTGCGATAATACTGACGACTGACGCGCCCAGAACCTTGCGAATACCGATTTCTTTTGTGCGCTGTTCGGTTGCAAGCAGCGTCAAACCAAGAAGCCCGATGGAGGAAATAAACATGGTGAAGGCTGCTGCAAGCGTCAAAATGGTACGCCAGCGTTCTTCAGCCTTGTAGCCTTGCACGTTCACATCGTGCTGAAAATGATATTGGAAAGGGCGAAGTGGGATAATTGCTCGGTATGTCTTTTCCACCAATGCAAGTGTTTGTGCGATATTTGCACCATTTAAGCGTAGTAAAAATTGCCCAAAAGGAAGTTCGCGCCCGAAGGTAAACAGTTGCGGTTGCACCGCGTTTTTAAGCGATCCAAAATGGTAATCCTTGATAACACCAATAATAGTAATCCGGCGCTCTTTGCCGTTCAAAAAATCAACCGTTTTTCCGACGGCATCATTCCACCCCGCAGCCCTAACGAATGCTTCATTGACAAGCACCGACTCGGTAGAATCGGAGGCAAAATTTGGTGAAAAATTACGCCCCTTTGCAAGGGTAACGCCCATTGTTCTGATAAAATCTTGGTCGATGTGTTCATAGACAATGCCGATTTCGCGGCTGTTTGCGCGGGCGGTTGTACCGAACTGAATATCGGTGCGAGGGGCGATAGATTCTACTCCGGAGAGCTTGCCAAATTCTGTTTTGTATAACTGCATTTTCTGCATATCCTGAGCATTTGGCACGTTCAAGACAAGAAGATTTCTATCGTTGTAGCCAACATCCTTCGTTGTAAGAAAATTGCATTGCTGATACACAACAAGCGTTCCCATTGCGAGTGTCGTCGCAATCACAAATTGCGCAACAATTAGGCTTTTAGCAACTGCACCACGCTTCACGAGAATTGTCCGAGCAAACAGTGTTTCTGCGGGTTCTAGGCGCGAAATAAGGATTGCTGGATAGAGTCCCGCAAGAAATGCTGTTCCCACAAGAACACCGATAAAACTGAGAACAAGTGTCGTATCGGCAAGATACGCCAACGCAAGGTGCTTTCCAGAAACTTCATTAAACATCGGCAATACCAGCTCTGCAAGGCAAAAAGCCAGTGCGAAGGCAATAGCAGTTTGCACGAATGATTCGGTCAAAAACTGCATTGCTACTTGCTTCCGCGCCCCACCAATAACTTTTCGGATACCAATTTCTTTGCTTCTGCGGAGCGATTGCCCGATGGAAAGATTGATAAAATTGATACACGCCAGAGCAAGCATGACAAGCGCAATACCGCCCAGAATCAAGGAATAAAGCGGGTTACTGCGTCTTGCCGTTCCTTCTTCGGCGACATTGGCATCCAAGTGAATAGCGGTCATTGGTTGCAGACCCCAGACAAATTCACCCTTCCAGCCGCTCTTGCGCTCCATGGCGATTTCTTTCTCTGCTTTTTCGCGGTAAATTCGCTCCATTGCAGAGGTGACGGTTGCAAGGTTTGCATTCGGCGAAAGGCGGAAATAGGTGCTGTACGAGAGCATGAGCCACGTTGGGTCGTTGTCCTTTTGCGCATAAAATTGGAACGGAAGAAGAACACCGAATTGTATAGAAGAGTTTTCTGGAGGATTTTTCGCAACACCAGATATGATGAACGATTCAAGGCTTCTTCCTACCTCAATCTCTATACGCTTTCCAAGAACATTCGTCGTTCCAAAATACTTCATGGCAATTTCTTCTGTAACAACAGCCGACTGCAAGCCCGATAAAACCTTGCTTGCATCGCCTGAAACTAGAGAGAATGCAAAAACGCGAAAAAAATTATTATCCACCCAAGAGAACTTTTCATTAAACACCGTATTACCAATTTTCAGCAAGGATTCTCGCTCTCTGACCCGCACAAAATCTTGAATCTCCGGTATTCCCTCTTTGAAGGACGGACCATGAACCATCGAAGCAAGCCCCATCACTTCTCGCTTGCCTTCGCGCTCGCCAACGTCGCACGTCAAGCGATAGAGATGTTCCTTGTTGGCGTGGAAGCGGTCAAAACTGAGTTCGTCCTTGATGTACATAACCATCAAAAGGCAGCACGCTAGACCAATGCTCAAGCCGACAATGCTGATTGCAGTAAAGATTTTGCGCCGCAGAAGATTTCGGAGCGCGATTGTGAAGTAGCTTTGAAGCATGATTGTTTTGATAAATAGGTTTGAAATGGTAGATTTGCAATTATGTTCAACTAAACTTTTGAGAATTATGATTACCCTTGAAGAAGCGCTTATTATGGGAACAAATGCCCCAAAACCGCATCAACGCATCATTACAAACCTTACTGCCGAATTAGTTTTTTTGTATAAAAAGCAACGTACAATTACGCTAGAGCCACTTTCGGAAACGATGCTGAATGAAGCGCAGACAAGCCCAACACCCGATATCATCTTATTTGATAACGAGGCAGATGAAACTCCCGTTATTATTGAGATTAACCATACTTCCGGCGTAAAATCTGACATAAAAAAAGTACAGCAGCTTATTGATGCTCAAGATTACGGTATTCGAGAAGGATTTGTTTATGATTACAAACGCAACGAGTGGCATAAATACAAACTCGGCGAAGGGATAATCAGCGATAAACCTTCCTTTTGCGAAGCAATCAATCTTGATTTAGCCACCTTGCTTTAATACTCTCCATTACTCACTTCTGAGAGATTGTACAGGATTCACCTGTGCAGCCCGCCATGCCTGCCCCGCAACAGTGATAAATGCTATCACCACAGCCGCCGCGCCCGCACTGGCAAACACCCACCATGAGAGTTCCACCCGATACGCAAAATCTTGTTCATCCACCACATAAAGCGCGATAAGAGCACAAACGCTGATTCCAAGGGCAAGTCCGACGATATTGATTGCGGAGTACCCTTTTTGCCTAAAAAGACTTCGGGGGCGATTTTAAGGTAATTTTGTAACATGGTTTTTTGCCAAATTCTTGAGAAGTAGTAGATTGGTGATTATGTTCAACCAACTTTTTGAAAACTATGATTACTCTTGAAGAAGCAACTCTTATGGGAATTAACGCTCCTTGGACACATCAACGCATTATTGCCAAATTGCTCATTCGCTTGGGGACAATGTTTTACGATGGTCGTATTCAACTTGAGCCATTGCCGGAAGCGATGCTCGACGAAGATAAAACCAGCCCTGTGCCTGACATTCTGCTCCATGACAACGTTCTTGACCAGACTCGTGTTATCATCGAAATAACGCGTACAAAATCAACAAAAGCAGATTTCAAAAAAATCAAGCAACTCATTGATGCCGATGATTACGGCATTCAAGAGGGCTTTGTTTATGATTACAAATTAAACGAATGGCATAAATACAAACGTGATGAGGGTGTAATTTGGGATAAACCTTCCTTTTGCGAAGCAATCAATCTTGATTTAGCCACCTTGCTTTAATACTCTCCATTACTCACTTCTGAGAGATTGTACAGGATTCACCTGTGCAGCCCGCCATGCCTGCCCTGCAACCGTTATAAATGCTATCACCACAGCCGCCGCGCCCGCGCTGGCAAACACCAACCACGACAATTCTACGCGATACGCAAAGTCTTGTAGCCATTTACCGGAAGCCCAGTATCCAAGAGGCGTTGCGACAATAATTGCCAGCACAACTAATTTCAGAAAATCTTTCGTCAAGAGTGCGATAATGCTCGCCACCGATGCGCCCAGCACCTTGCGGATACCAATTTCCTTTGTACGCTGCTCGGCGGTGAAAGCTGCCAAGCCAATCAGCCCCAAACAAGCAATGATGATGGTAAGAACGGTACAAGTGTTCAAAAGCATAGCAAATTCGTGGTCTTTGGTGTATTGCTCTTGGAAATATTCATCTAAAAAACGGAACTCAAACGATGTTCCAGCAAAAACGCGCTCGTATTCTGCTTTAATTTTCTCTATTGCAGAGCGCACCGACACTGTACCTGCGGGCGTTTGATGCAATTTCACTGAAATAAAATCCGAGCCAACGTAGTACGTGAAGATAAGCGGCTGAATGCGCTCGTGCAGCGAGGTTTGGTGGAAATCCCGCACCACGCCGACGATTTTGGCAGTTTTTGTCCAAGGAAATGTAAGCTGCTCACCAATCGCTTCTTTTGCCGAGCGGAATCCGAGAAGTTTTAGTGCGGTTTCGTTCACGACAACGTTCTGCGTCTCCGGTGAATACTCGTCTGCACGGAAATTTCGCCCTTCTATAAATTGTGCTTTGTAGCTCGTCAAATAGTCAAAATCCACACCCGCAACATTGTATGAATACGTGTGCGTGGGGTCGTTATCG
>JAAFHM010000353.1 GCA_013298375.1 Ignavibacteria bacterium
TCGAGAGCGCGGGGTCAATCGTTGCGCCGAGTTTGACTTCTTTGACTTTGTAGTATTCCGGTTTTTGCTTGACGACTTCTTGAGCAGAATTTTTTGCGGCATCCTTGGAAGCATCTCCACCCTCTTTTGTGCAAGAGCTAAGGAAATATGCGCCCGACAAACCGACACATGCCCACATCATAAGGCAAAAGCTATGCAGCAATACACGACCGAGTTGTTTAGTTTTCATGGTATTTCTCCGTTGTTTATTTTAGCGATTAGATAGTATTTTATCGCTTATTAGTGTAAAAAAAATTTATTCTTCTTGATCATTTGCCTTATCGTTAAAACCAAGTCTTGTCAGCCCCTTACTCACATTTCTTGCTAACGAATCAAGCGTTGCTTTTTCAAACATCGTCTTCAGTCGAACACGTTCGACAGCCCACTGGTGGTGCATGGGGCAGGGTTTCTCATTGCCACATCCCGGGAATTTCAAAATACATTCGCTCACAAACATTTCGCCGCCGTCTATCGCTTCAATCACCTCAAAAATTGCTATTTCACTCGCTTGCCGAGCCAGCGCAACGCCACCTTTAGCGCTGCGCTGCGTTTGCACGATATTTTTCTCACCAAGCTGCTGAATGACTTTCTTCAAAAACTGGAACGGGATACCAAGCATTTGTGCGATTTCTGCAACAGGGATAAATGCCCTGTCGCTTTGTTGATTGTGTTGCTGCGCTAGATAAATCGCTGCTTGAATGCCGTATATGCAGGCTTTTGAAAACATTATTTAAGATAAGTTACTCTTTTATATCCAAAATAATACTTTTACTCATTGTGCGCAAGAAAAATCGCAAAAAAATTGTCGGTAGCAACAATATTTCCCTGTGCAACGCCACACTGCCACGCCTTATTGCAGCACATAAAAACAAATTGCAATATAGTGGCAGATACTTCCCAAAAGCACAAACACGTGCCATAACGAATGATGAAACGGCAGACGCTCCCACCGATAGAATGCCGCGCCGATACTATAGACCACTCCCCCGCCGACAAGCCACCATAAACCCGTCATCGGTACGCTTTCCATCATCGGCTTGGCAGCAAGAACCACCAACCATCCCATTGCGACGTACATTAGCGTTGAAAAAAGTTCGTATCGCCCCGTAAAAAAGAGCTTCAGGACAATACCAATAGCGGCACACAGCCAAATCGTCACAAATAGCGCACTTCCCCAGACCGTTGCCCGAAGGCTCACGAGCAGAAAAGGCGTGTACGTTCCGGCTATCAGCACGAAAATAGCGCAGTGGTCTAGCACTCTGAGTCGCCGCTTGATGGTTGGGTGGCGAAAGGCGTGGTAGAGCGTTGAGGATGTATAGAGCATGGTGAGGGCAATACCGTAAACTATTGCCGAAACGATGCACCAGAGATCACCATGAATGATTGCTACAGTGAGCAAAGCGCCGAAACCAAAGACGCTCAGAACAATACCCACGCCATGCGTAAGGGAATTAACGATTTCCTCTTTATGCGAGGAAATATGTTGTATCGAATGAGAAGGCTGCATTGGTTTTTCTGATTACTGAAAAAATCTGCCGCAAAATTGGCAATTTACCGTGTTTTGGTCTGGGCTTGGGATTTTTTGTTGGCATCCAAATATTCGGTTGGCGGATGCAACGACAAAACCGGGCAATGCACCGTCCGAATAACACGCTCGGTGGTGCTGCCCATGAGCAACCGCTCGACACCGTGCCGTCCGTGTGTGCTGATGACCAGCAAATCTATTGCGTGTTCCTCGGCATACGAGACAATGGCGTAGTATGGCGTTCCCGTCGCAATTTCTGCTGTAACGTGAAAGCCTTGTTGAGCAAGGGCATCAACTGTTTTTTTCATAGCAGATTCCGCGTGTTGCGAAGAACTGGTCGCTTCCGATTGAGCAAAATTATATCCCCACTCGTTAAAGGCAACAGGCGGCTCAAGAACATGAAGCAAATAGAGGCTCCCTTGAAGCGGTTTGACGAGAGATTTTGCGTAATCAAGCGCGTAGTCTGAACACCGCGAAAAATCAATGGGAACAAGGATTTTCGGGTTATTGATAGATAGAGACAACATGGTTTTAGGGTAAAAATGGTTTTAGGGTAAAAATGGAAAAAACAGTTTCGTAATTTTTCGCCAACGATTATTGAGAATACAAGCGAGTGACAACGACATCAGAGTAAGTACTGGTCAAGTGAAAGCTCCGAAATCCAACTTGGGCAAGAAAGCGATCTTTTCGCATGACGAGTCCTTGAAACAGACTTGTATCATGCTTTTTAATCGCATACATAAGATTTGCAGCATCCGCATCACTCAAAAGATCCGAAATATCATGCCCCAGAATCTCTCCTTCTTTGTATCCAAGCATATTATCAAGCATCTGACTGGTGTCAATAATAATGTGTTTTCTCAGAACGATAATTCCCTCATGTATCCCTTCTGCCGCTCCGCTTTGATTTTCAGAACCCTTATGCTCTGCTCGACAATCATTCCTTTTGCATAAAGGATTTTTCACTGGCGACGAGAAAATATAGGCAATGTGCAGATGCCCTTCTCTTGGCTCATGAAGCCATAACGTACAAACGTCCATAAGTTGTTTTTCGCCCGATGGCATTACAATCATCACGTCGGGGAATGCCAGTGGTCGGCGTGTAGAAAGTGCAAGTTCCCACAGTGTTGGTGTGTACCGTTTGCGGCTGCTTAGAACGACCGAAAAAACTTCGCTCAATTTTTTGGATTGAGAATACGACGGCAAACAATGAAAAATACTCTGAGCCTCAGCGTTACAGGATTGAATATTGCCTTTTTCATCGGTAATAATAACCGCGCCATCATGAGGGTTTGAGGCTGATAATCCATGATGTACGTGATTGTCGGCATCAAAGACGCTTTGCTTATGAAGGCTGCGATTCAGATGTAATTGCGAAGAAGTAATCATGGTTTTGTAGAATGCGGTGAAGAAAATTGTTGTACTTCCCTTCTTTTCGATGCTCTTCATAACCATTACTGTTATAACCATTTGGACAGCGGTCATTTGCTCGCCCCCAGCCGTATGCCGGAGGTACGCCCCGATTTGTTTTTTATGAAAAAGCCTTTTATTTAGGACAACACACTCTTTTATATCAAAATAACCATTCCATACATTTCCACCAAGAAAAATCACGATGAGCAGTAATAAAAAAATTTGCAGCAAACAAACGTTCCTTCCAGCCCGCCTGATGATGCGATAGACATCCTTCAATCATCAGGCGGGATAAGAAAAAACTGCCTCAAACTCGAATACTTTTGCGCCGCAGTTCCTTAATCATAGAATCAATATGCCCCCGCGCATCAAAGAGGTTCTGATAGACGGCAGCAATCTTCATATTTTCATCCACTAAAAACGTTACACGCTGCACAAAACCAATGATTGGCGCAAGAACATCGAATTTTTTTGCTGCTATTTTGTCCGTATCGCTCAAAAGGTGAAATGGAAGATTGTATGCCTCGCGGAAACGAAGATGCGTTGGAATATCATCGGTGCTGATACCGATAACCTCAGCATCTAAGCCCTCCAAAACATCAAAAGCGTCTCGAAATGAACAGGCTTCCATCGTGCATCCGGCAGAAAAATCTTTGGGATAGAAGTAGATGATTCCGATTTTTCCTTTGAAGTTATTATATAATGAAAAATCACTGCCTGATGTGGAAGGCAAGGTAAAATCAGGCGCAAGTGAACCGACAGCCAAAGACATAGTATATTTCCGTATTAAGTGGTGATAAAAGGACGGTGGTAGAAAATATCAATCTCACAAGCACAGCCTACTTCTCAACGGTAACTCCTTTCCAAAACGCGATATACCCCTCAATATGCTTTGCCGAAGGCATCGTTTTGGGATAATACCACGCCGCGTTGGGGTTTTCCTTGCCCTCTACTTCGAGTGTATAGTAGCTGGCAGTGCCTTTCCATGGGCATTTTGTCTGATGAGAGCTTTCTTTGAAAAATTCTTTGTTGATTGCAGAAGGCGGAAAATACACATTGCCTTCTACAAGTTCATACTTGTCGGTTTCAGCGACGACGACACCATTCCACGTTGCTCGTGCCATGACTTTTTCCAGAAAAATTGAGAGAATGTGAATTATGCACGTTGAATTATGCAAGTATCGTCTGTTTTTCAGCCGAATACTGCTCTTCGACAGCCTTTTTTAGCTGTTCCATAAGCCATTGTGGGGTGCTTGTTGCTCCGCTAATGCCGATGTTCTCGGCATTCTCGAACCAGTCATCCTGCAATTCGCTAATATCTTCAAGAAAATAGGTGCGAGGATTGGCAGCCTTTGCGACATTGTATAACACCTTACCATTCGAGGACTCATGCCCCGCGATAAAGAGCATAATATCTTGCGTTGCGGCAAAAGCGGCAAGTTTATCTTCGCGTCCCGAAACCTGCCCGCAAATCGTATCTTTCGCGTGGAACTCAACGGCGATATTTTGCATCGTGTCAACGATAAGTTCTTTCACGCGGGTTTGCAAGGCATCACGCAGGGCATAAAATGTTGGTCTATCCATCGTTGTTTGCGAAAACAAGACTGTTTTGCGCTCCATATTCACGAAATCCAGGCCTTCTTGAACACTTTTGACGACAATGCACTCGTCATTGCACACGCCCCGAACACCAATCACTTCAGCATGGTCTTTTTTGCCAAAAACAACGACTTGATAGCCTTGGTCATAAAATTTGCGGACACGCTCTTGAAGTTTAGTCACAACCGGACACGTCGCATCAATAAGCTCTATACCGAGCTCAAACGCCTTGCGGTAGGTCTCTGGCGGTTCACCGTGCGCACGAATCAAGACTCTTGGCGTTGTACCGCTTTGCTTGGCATCACGGGCAAGTTGCTCAAAGTCGCGCGTGTGAATTGTTCGGAGTCCTTTCTTTTCTAAGCGTTCAATTTCTTTTGGGTTATGGATGATATGCCCCAAAACCGAGACGTTATCATATTCAGCGAGGTACTGCTCGGCTATCTGTACGGTGCGAACAACCCCCCAGCAAAAACCAGAGTTGGAATCAATAGTTACGGTCATATTTGTTCAAATTAGAGAGAATAGATGCGGCTTTACGCTCATTGAGACGACAAATTCTGGAAAGTATTGTTTGAACGGAGGAGAGGAACACGTGTTTTTCCATGACAAACGACAAAGGCACAATGCAGAAGTCCGCATTGTGCCTTGCTTTCGAGCGTTAAATCAAACAAGGTTGTTACTTACAACCACGCTCAATCATCATCCCAATACGGCGATTTTGCTTACGAATTTTTTCTAACTCCTGCTCGGAAACGCTGCCTGATGCAGGTTCTGGCACTTTCGGTTGCGTCGAACCAAAG
>JAAFHM010000292.1 GCA_013298375.1 Ignavibacteria bacterium
TACCATCTGCGAGTCCACGCCAAGCCGCACCAATCCTTGATGCAGCCGATACGATGCAATCGCAGCACCACCGCCAATATCCGTTGTGGCGATGTGAACGACGCGAAGTGGCTTGTTCTCTGGCCTCATGGCTTGAACGCTTCCATAAACAGCGAATCCGCCTTGCGAATAGTGCCTTCGGGCGTGTTATCCAGCAGATATGTGGTGAAATCGGGGATGCGGCTTTCATCGAATGTACACACGCGAACATCAGTAAAACCTACGTTCTTGAGTAATCTACCGAGCGAAAATTTATCATACATCCATCGGTGAATTTCACCCGAAGCACGGAACAACCCTTCCTCAAAGGCTGATTTTGCCTCGCCTCCGGCGATTATTCCCACACTCACGGCAGCTGTTTTTTCCCTGATTTTCTGCACGACAGCTTTTGCGCCTTTTACTCGAAGCCTTGCCAACAAGGATTGCCGAGGCTTTTGGGGCAATGTCCCTTTCGCAACCGCAAGCCAATCTTCCGCTTCGTCGCCAAGGCGCTGAAGCACATAGTTAGGGTTTTTCAGCGAGGGATTGAGGATATACGCACCCATCAGCCCCCCAACTTTGCCACGCACCATTTGGTCGAGGAGTTCCAGCGTCATCCAATCAAAATCGGCTTCAGCGCTTGTGTCTCCGGCGCTTGCTTTATCCAGCGTTTTCAAATATTCACGCGCTTTATCTTCCAAATCCGGCACGACAGTGCGAACCGTTCCGCCGCGCTTCAGCACACGAAACTGCTCACGAAGCGAGGACTGAGCGACTTCGGGGGAAAGATGCTCCAGAACGTGCGACGTATAGACCGCATCAAAGCTATTGTCCGGGTAAGGAAGTCCTTTGCGAAGGTCGTAAGCGCGGACGTGAGGCGAAGGCGACACGAGGTCAATATTTGTCCACGATTCGTGGAAATGCCCGCCGCAGCCGATGTTGAGAAGGTTCATAGTGAAATTTTATGGCAAATGTTCAATATCGTTCAAGTCTTTGAAGCGCCCAGTTTTGCGTTTGTTCGTTTTCAAATCGTCAAGGTGAATGACATTCACCTCAACGCCGGAAACGGTCTTGATAACTCGCTTGGGATAAGCATCATCAAATTCAACGCCGTCAATCGAAGTCATCACATCAATCCGAACGGGCGGGTACCCAAATTGCACAACGCTTTCAGCATTGGTGAAATCCTTGATTTCAAGCCCCATTGAGCCTAATCCGAACTCAGACAAAACCGCAAGAAGTTTTTGTGCATTGTCCTCCGAGGGGCGCACCCAAATATCCATATCACCGGTAAAGCGCGGATGACCATACAAAATGACTGCATAGCCACCTACAAGCAAGTATTCAACGCGGTTTGCGTTTAATAATGCGATAAACTCGCTGAAATTTGGGTCGAGTTTCATAGTGCAGTTGGATATATTGTTCGCGCAGGTGTTCTGCTACTGCAATGAGTTCATCAGGTGTTTTTGAGAGCCAGTATTCACGCTCTCTGGTAATAGCAGCCTTCTCGTCGTGCAGCGAGTGTTTTTGCACAACGGGAGCGATTTTGAGGAATGGCGTAGATTCTTCCATGATGCTTGTCGTGCTAGATTTTACCAAGGATTTGCCAAATCCTGAGCTGAATACGTGTGATTGCGCTCTTTGTAGAGGGAATTGCCCGCAGGGCGCTTCAAATCAAGGGCATTTTTCACAAACAGGCGGCGAAGCATCGCAAGCGGGAATAAAAACGCGAAAAATACCAATGAAAGCAAAATCCGTGAATTGACTTTACCGAGGATTTCCGCGAGTTTCAGCCACGCCCAAGCGAGCTTTGCTGAGAGCCAATCCGAAAAAGCGGCTACAAGCAGGACAGCAAGCGCTATCCACGAGAGCCAAGGCTTGTGAAAGATGAAAAAGAGAATGAGCATCCCTGCCGCCAAAACAACGAGTGTGCGCACGTTTTGTTCCGGCGTGTACGAGGATGCTGGTTTTGTTGATTCCATAGTTTTTATGCGACTAAAATTAGAATAGCGTGTAAATAAATGGTGCGATTGCACTTCCGCCCGCCAAGACGACAAGCATACCAATCAGCAAAAGAACCACAATCATTGGCAAAAGCCACCATTTTTTGCGCTCTCGGAGAAATTTCCAGAGGTCAGTTAAAAAGTCCATGTTCTTTAGTGTTAAGTTTTTGAGTGTTGAGTTTTAAGATTCAGAATGGCTTAAAAGCCGCTTGTTTTCAGGTGTTGGACGATACTTGTTGCAATGGCTTCGTTTCCAATGGGTCCCAAGTGCGCATAATCTACAAACGCTGCGCCTTGCAGAGTATCGAAAGCATTGTTGATGTCAAAAACAGACTGATTGGCAAACGCAGGATTATCAAAGATTTGACGGCGCACGGTTTGGTGCAAAATGCCGTAGCAATCGCCATTGTTTGCCGCGACGATAGTTTTCAGCGCAGCTTCTTCGCTTGTAAGCGGTTTTGCGGTTGTTAAAAGCGAAGGTTGCCAGAAAAACGCTGTTTTGAAGCCGTATTCAGCGCCAAGTTTTTGAACGAATTGAATCGTACCGATGTAATGCTTGCAGACCGCTTCGGAGCGTTCTTTGAGGATTTGCGGATTTTTTTCGTATTTCGAGCCTTGCGTGCGAGAGCGCATCACAAGTTGCAGGAGTGAAGATTTCCAGACGAGATTGCCCCAAAGACGCTCTTTGATGGAGCGGTGAATTTGGTCGTACATTTCGTATAACCCGTGCGGAATGGGCTTTGTGGGACCAACCTTCAAATTTGCTTCGTTAAAACCGTCGTAAAATATCACGGCATCGGGGCGCTTGCCATCCATGAGCAATTTGGAAAGCAGCACCGCTTCTTGCTCATTGACAAAGCCAGGAAGCCCATAATTTGTAACCTCAAAATTCCTACCCGGAAAGGTTTCATGCAGCTTTTTCGAGACCTGCGAGGCAATCGTCCACTCATCCGGCGTATCCACACAAAACATCGTGCTGCCGCCAAAAACGAAGACTTTCATAACAGAATCACCCTCAGAATGCGGTGGATTCACGGTTTTGCGATAACCGCCCGCTATGTTGAACGTTTTTCCCGCATAATCGGGATTCTTCCACAGCGAATACGGCTCATACACTTGTCCGCCGCCGCCATTAGCCTGATACGCAGCAATATCCTTGAAAAAATCATCTTTCCACGAAGCGCCTTTGTAGGCGGTCTCGGAGAGGCTCACGGCGGTATTTTGCGCAGAGGCTTGATTTTTCAGCAACCAGCCCGCAACAAGTTCCAAAAGGACTATCACCACAACCAGCAATAATGCGGTGTTCAGGATAATTAGACTCAAGCCCGTGTAGGCGCGGCGTATGGTATCGAATGCTTTACTCATGAAATTATTGGTCTAACGTCAAGAAGAGTTATCAATGAATTGGCGGAACAAAATTTTTATAGACATCCGGCTGCACGTCAGTAATAGTGCCGTCGGGAAGTTCATAAAAAATTTTTCCATTCAAACTGTACACATTCGGAATACCGTTGTTGCGGTTTTCTTCCTGTGCTTTGCGCACGGCACTATCAGCTATGCGCTTGATTTCAAGCGAGTTGTGAAGGAATTGTAAGTTCGGTTGCATAAATCATTCTCCAACAAAGTGTCAAAAGTTTTAATGTCAAAAATTCAGTGTTCCGAAAAAATCTTCTGCTCGACCTTCTTGTGGCACAGTAACGACGAGCATTCCAGACTGTTTCAGTCCTTCAGCAATCAATTCATATCCTTCTGTCGGATTGCGATACAAATGCCAACTATCCGCAAGTGGCTTGTACGTTTCAATAAAATTCCGCTTGCTCCGCTCGTATCGCCGCCGTACTTCGTCGTCGGGAATGAAATGCCCACCAGCCCGAACACGAGATTTGATGCGCTCTATACAAACATCGGCGGAATCCAAATATACATACACCAGCGAAATTTCGTACCCAACATTTTTGAATTCCTTCAGCGTCCGCGCAAGCGACAATCCCGCAAGTGTGGATTCGTACACGAACGAAGCGCGTTGCTCTCGAAGCGTTTCCAGCTCCTGCAATACCTCACGACCCGCTTGAAACCGTGCTGCGCGAACATCGTCTGGATTGATTGTTCGTGCCGTTTCATCCGCATTCACAAACGGCAAGTTCGTTAGTTCAGCAACGCTGCGGGCAAGTGTCGTTTTACCGGAGCCATTTGCGCCGCCCACGATGAACAGGAGCGGTTTTGCGGTTACTGTTTGAAAAGAATCATCAAGCATCACATTTCTCTTCATTGATTTTTGGGCTTGAAGAACAAGCTATGCAGCTGCTCTTTCGCAAAAAGCCTCGCCAAACCTTCCGGCGTTGGATGCCAATAATCAAAGAAATCCGCTTCCGTTAATTGTATCTGCTCGGGGTTGTATGCACCGAAAATTTCAAGGTTGTTCCGCGCAGCAACCTCGCGGAAAATCGTTTCTGTCGCTGCCAAACTCGGTAAGTTTTGGTAAAAAAGCGGATGGTACGGCGATAAAAAAAGGACGCAACGAATGCCATCATTTTTCATTGATTGCAGCAGCTCTTCAAAGGCTGCAATGCGCTTGGAATCTATCTTCCGCTCTTCAAATTTTGATGGGTCGCCTTTTTTCTTGGCATTATTTCGCCGCAAATCCATTTCAACTATCCGCCGCACCTCTTCCACACTACGCTGGCGAATTGAAATATCATATTGAATACCACCATCGGCAAGAAGCAGCATATTGCGATCATTTGTGTCTCGAGTTGGATAAAACTGCTGCAAGGATTTATTGACGCGCAAAAATGCCAACGAGGATTGGAAATAGCTAAAAGACATCATTTCCATAAACTGCGTAGGAATGATGCGGTTTGCCAGCGACGAGAGCTTGAACGGGGAAAAACCGGTATTGATGTGCGCAGCAGTTTGGACGTTTTCCACGCGCTGCATATCAAAAAGCCAATGGTCGCAGCAAAATACAATCGTCTTCGGCAAGTGTCGCTGTTGCTTGAATATACAGTAGAGCGACTGGTACAAATCCAACTGCGCATTGGCAACACTTGCATTGTAAAACGATGCGGACGAATCTGCCAGCATCCATTTTCGCACTTGCAAAGAACGACTCGAACCAAGCACGACAATATCGGCTTGTTTGCTGCGATGGAGGTATTCTTCACGAAGTTCGCGCATACCAAAATTTTCTTTGATAAGGCTTACGTTCTCGCCTCTGAGCAAGTAACCCGCCACTTCCGGTGCAACATTATGAATGACGTTTGCCGGATCGACGATGAAATTCGTTGCAACGACAATCGCCATAACAGGCAAAATACTGAGAATTGCTTTCAGTCCGATAGATTTTATTACCTCTATCATTTTCTCTACCTTGTGATTTCAAGCCGTGTTGAGGCTCGTGAGTGCTAAAATTGAAAATAAATAAACGACGACTGACGGAACACACCCCAAACGACAATCGCAATGAAGAGCGCGTAGTATATCGCCCAGCGCCGCCATTTCGGTTGTTCAGCAAAAAGTGAGCGCACATCGTGGCGGTCGCCCTGCCAAAGTTCGACGGCGAACATCACGGCAACGGTTACAATCATAATGATAAGGTCGTTACGTCCGGCACCAATTTCCAAAAGGCGTTTGCCTGTGCCAAGTGATGAAGCGTTTTGAATGAGAAAACCAATGTCAATTTTGTAAATGTTGGTGATGACGTGCCAAGCATCGTTGAACGTTACAGCGCGGAAGAAAATCCATGCAAACGCTGCTAAATTCACCGTAACAAACCATTTAATCGCTGTGTGTAAACGAGGCATTTTCACAAGCCCAATGGCAGTATTGAAGCGGTGTCTGAGGTTTGCCGTTACCAGTCCGAAAATTTGATAAAAGCCGTGCAGAGCGCCCCAAATCACGAAGTTCCAACTTGCACCATGCCACAGTCCACTTATTAAAAACACAAAGAATAAATTAAAATACCAACGCGGCACGGTTACACGATTTCCGCCGAGCGAAATGTACAAATAATCTTTGAACCACGTTGAAAGCGAGATATGCCAACGTCGCCAAAATTCCGGAATGGACTGAGACAAATACGGACGATTGAAATTCCGCATCAGGTCGTAGCCCATGAATTGCGCCGCACCGATAGCTATATCCGAATAGCCCGAAAAGTCGCAATAAATCTGTAAGCTAAAGGCGTAAGTCGCTAAGAGCAATGGCAATCCGGTA
>JAAFHM010000107.1 GCA_013298375.1 Ignavibacteria bacterium
ATTGTTAAAAAAATGATTGAGGCGATGAGTGGTTCCGTGTGGTGCGAATCAGAACTTGGTGCAGGAGCGCAGTTTATTGTGGAGCTGCCGAAAGTGTCATCCTAGGACTTTCATCAGATCTATTTTGCAAGCCCTTCCCCGCCCCGCAAATCTCAGTTGGCAATTGGCGTTTCGACCAACACCCGAACCGTGCGAGAATAGAAGCGCCCTTCGGGGATATTGTTGTCAAAAAGCAGTTCGCTATTTCCCATGCCGCGCACTAAGATTTGTTCCGAAGGCTGCTCTGCTCCCGTAATGACCCGTGCAATCTGCTCTGCGCGTTCCAACGATAACTTGCGATTATACTCCGGCGATCCCGTGCGGTCGGTATAGCCAACAACTGTAAGCTCCGAAAGCGTCTTCAAATGGCTTTGGATAAACTTCACGGCGTTTTCTTGTGCAGCACTGGGGCGTGAATCGTTGAACTCAAAAAGCATCATGCTAAATTGCTCAAACTCCTTATCCTTCCTTCGTTCCCGACGTTTTTTCTGAACCGTAAGCTGACGGATTGGTAATTGGACTGCTTCGGAAGTGTGCGTATCGCCAATGCTGTCTCTGAGCGCCGGATGGAGCAGAAAAGGAGCCGTGAGCGTAGCCAAATCTCTCCCCTGCATCCGTGCTTCTTTCGCAAAATCCCAATCAAACATCTGCGGCGGCTGCCCAAGGCTGTCGAATGTCCGCAGAGTATCGCCCTCATGGGTAATCACAAGTCGCCATGCGCTTGGTGGGGTTTCGGTCTCGACCTGCGTGATGATACGCACCGCCGATGGTGTCGCCGTGCGCACCGTATCGGCAAGCACCACCCACGCCATAAGTTCGGGCGTGAGAGTACTAATCTCAACACGGCGATTTTCCTCGCGTTTGTCGCTTTCGGTCAGGGGCAGCGACGGTTTTTCGGGAAGAAGCCGTGCTTTTGTGGTGATCCGCTCCGCAGCAATCCCCCACACCTCGCATAAATACTGCTTTACAGACTTCGCCCGTGCCTCGGCAAGCGTGGTTTTCCCTTGTTCTGCGCCGCTTCCCGATGTACAGCCCGTTAGCGTTATCGTTGCCTCTGGCACTTGCTTCATGCGGCTACCGAGGATATTCAGCACATTATGATAGACGAAAAGCGCATCCGTACTGCGTCGGAGGGTTTCCGGCGAAAAAGACCGCGTTGCCTCGCTTTGCAAGCGCACATATCGCACGGGCAGTTCCGATGAGCCTTCGGCAAAAAAGATGTAGTTCAGAAGCGGCGTGTAGGTCTGACCGATAATCTCCTCAATGCGTATTTCCGGCACGGCGACTTCTTTCCCGTCCGGCTGCACACCCATCGTTACAAGAGAAAATCGCATCGTCGGCTTTTGCACAACAACGGTTGTTGAAATCAGCGTATCGGTTCTATACCGCATCGTTACGAGGCTTTGGATATTGCCCGACCATTCTTTGTCGCGCTTTTGCGTTACGATACCTGTGCGTACTGTATCGGGAATGCTTGTCATGGTGCGGCTTTCGCGTGTTTGCCGAATGCGCACCGTGTCGAAACGTTCATATTCTTCTGTGCGCTCAAAGCTGCGTGGAAACTCGTATTTCAACGCCAGTTGAGGGCGAATCTGCACCATTCTCCACGAATCCGTACCAGTAAACCCGCCGACAATATTGGTCAAACCCGCAACAACACTGAGTTCCGGCGTAACGAGCAACCGCCCCGCCGCGCCCTGCATACCAAGCAGCAATGGCAGTTCATAGCCAAGGCTTGCAAAACCCGATAATACCAAATTTTCGGACGGCAAATCCCCTCGAACATTAGGTTTTATAGGCAGTCTAGGCATTCCATTCACGGCAACAAGTTCTGAACTGGAGTTTTGGACGAATACTCTACTATCCATCCCCAATGCGCCTTGCACACCCAGCCCAAACACAAGATTTGGCAAGGCTTCCAAGGGTTTCCATGTCGTACCGATTTCGGCACTCAGCGTGGAATACGAAAACGACAGTGTATGGTCGAGCGCAAAAATTTCATCAGACAAAGCATCATAAAAACGCTGTGTTGCACGGACTTCCCCGCTATGGGACGTGTAAGCACCGCGCAAACTCAGGTAGAATTGCTCACTGAAGGGCAGTTCCAGCAAACCGCCCAGAATGGGGCTTACCGCCACATTACTGCGAAACGTTTGGTCGCTTTGCAAGGAATTATCGGGAACGTAAGGCAGAAGAAAGGTCGTGGCGTAGCCCGGAACGGTGTTGAAATTCGGAAAATGCAACGAAAAATTTCCCCCGCCGATTGCCCCAAACCGCACTGTCGGCGGAGCATTGTTCATCATCTGAAAACTACTGCGGATGAGGTTTTGAGCCGCAAGAGGGGCTGCTGCCAGAAGAAAAATCACGCACACGGAGAGCGCACCAATGCTCACAAAGCGAATCTTGGATAAATTTTTGGCAAACAAGAAAAGGCGTAAAAGGCGCATGAAATCAGGAGAATGGTCAATGAAAAACTTGCGTTAGTACCAATGGCATAAAATTAAGTATAACTCTTTGATTTACTGACGCTTAATCGTTCGCCCCCTTGATAAAGGGGGAACGGGGGATTAAGGTTTCAAGCGGCTTGGGGAAAATTATCTCCATGCTGAGATTGTCGCATTGCATTCGTTAAGTGCAACATTACAAACATAAAACGGTGAAACTTGACGGGTAAATCCCCCGTTCCCCCTTTGTCAAGGGGGCGAATGAGTAAATCGCTCTGAGGCATACGCTTACGCTTAACTTCACGATATTGCGTGTTACGGCATGACGACAATCCGGCGGGTAATAACCTCCGAAGCCGCTTGAATACGCACCAAATACACACCTGCACGAAGCCCGTTCACCGCAAATTCTTCGGTATGCTCTCCGAGAATTTCCGGCACGGTGCGAGACAGAACCGATGTTCCGAGGGCATTGTGTATGCTGATGCTTACCTCGGTAGCGCTTGTTGTTGCGATATTCAGGGAAAACCCTGTCGTCGTGGGGTTTGGAGAGATTTCCACCGCACGGAAAACCGATTGAAATACCGAATTGTCATTTTCAACGGAAAAAGCAATCGGCGGCGCGTCTGTGAGCGTAAACAAGCCATTTTGCATTGTTAGAGTTATCGGCAGCGACGGCAGGAAATTGCTCAAGGTAAGCGGCGTAGAACGCTGAGAGCTCAGCCCCGCACGCAGTGAGAGCGTCGAAAGCGGCACATCTTCATCGGGCGAACTAACGGTGAGTGTAAGAGGTACAGAGCGTGCGAAGCCGTTCACTGTGCCAAGCGGCGTGGGCGGCTGCGGACGAAGAAGACTTGCCGCAAACTCAAGGTTTCCTGAAATCGTTGTGCCATTCGGTATTGTTCCCATGCGGCGGCGCAGGAATATCGGCACTTGGACAATCTGCCCGACCCTGCCCGTAATAGTCGGTGCTTGCAGTGTCGCCGAGCGAAGTTCTACGCCGTTTCCTTGTATGGCGGAGCGCAATGTTTGGGTTTCCGCGCCAATCACTATTTGTGCCGTGCGCAGTCCTGCGGCAGAAGGGCGAAAGCGAAACGTTAGCGCCACCGCGCCGTTTGCCGGAATCCTGAGCGGAAGCGCTGTTTGACAGGAGAAATCTTGCGCTTGCGCTAAACTCTGCGCATTTTCCAAGCGAATTGCATCCAGCGAAATAGCTTGGGCGTTGGGATTGGTGATGAATGCTTGTACGGTGGAATCTTTCTGAGAACCGACGACGACGGAACCCATATCAACCAATGGTCGCGCTGTAAGCGGCATAAGTACACCTTCGCCAAAGAGATTCACCGTGAGCGGTGCGAAAGAACTTGATGCGCCTTGCACGGTATAGCGAAATTGCACCTGTCCACTTGTCCGCCCAAGCCGCACGGGAGCAAAGCGGAGTGTTATGGCAGCCGAATCGCCCGGACGCAGCGTGAATGTGCTTGCTATGCCACTTGCGCCCACCGCGCCAAAACTTCGCACGGAAAATTGTGTGCTGTCCGGCAGCCCCAAACGCGGCAGGGAGAGCGTAAGCGGCGCAGTTCCGGTGTTGCGTAGAATAGCAGTAATGGTGGTATCTTTCGCTGCACCCACCAATACTCGCCCAAAATCCAGCAATCGTGCGCTTTGCGTGAGGCTTGGCTGAATACCCGTGCCTTGTATCGCAGTCCGCACGGCTTGGCTTTGCGTAACAAGCACGATGGTTGCTCTGCGCAAGCCCGCAGCGCGTGGGCTAAAACGGAACTCCACTGCCTGAGCCGCTCCTGCCGCAACCGTAAAGGGCGGCACACCTGAGACCAGCGAAAACTCGCCCGCCTCAGCGCCCTCGAAGCGGATGCTGTCCACCCGCACGGGATACGGCGTGGAGTTCACCACAAACGCCTGCACAACCGAGTCTTTCTGCGCTCCGACGAGCGCCGCGCCCATGTCTATCAGCGTGGTGCTGTTCGTGGAAACGGCAATCTGTGGTGCGACGATAGACCAGATGGAAGCGGAGGTAGATGATTGCGCAAAGCGTGAAAAAACAAACACTTGTGCAAAATTTCTTGTTCCTGACACTCCACAAACGGCAAGAGTGTTTCCCATTGGACTGAGTGAAGCTGAGTGAATTCTGGCATAAGTATAAAATTGACGAAGTATATTTCCAGTCAATACATCGATAATGTAAACACCTCTATTAGTTGCCGCGATTAGTTCCTTACCCTGTTTATCGAAAAATATTTGACTTCCAACAGATGCATCCGATAATTGCGTTTGTGTTAATGTTTGTCCTGTAACTGCATCAAGAGTTAAAACCTTTATGTCAAAGCCACTTATAGTGGCAAGAATCGTGGAATTGGGGTTGATCGCAGTGAAAGAAGGAGCCCCTACATCATACTGGAGTGGTATTTGAAACTTGCGTAATTGTGAGCCATTTTGAACATCCCAGATAATAATTGTGCCATCGCCACTTGATGAAATGAGCCATTGATTGTCAGCACTAAAGATTGAGCAATTTGAATTACCTGTATGCCCACTTAAAGTGTGTAGCGTTTGAAGGGTAGTTGCATCCAAAATTAAGGCTTGTCTATTGAAATTGAAGGCGGCAATATATTTTTCGTTTGGACTAAAAAAAGCAGTTGAGTATGCATCTGTCATTTGAGAAGGAGAAGAAGAAGCAATTTGAGCCCCTAAGATTGAATCCCAAATTTTTATTCCAGCATGGTCATTGGTCAGGATTCTCTGACCACTTTGACTATATTCAGCCCCAGTAGCACAGGGTGTAGCTTGTAAATTTACTAACTCATTCCCATTATAGGGATTCCATATTTTTACAAAGCCATCACAAGCGGCGGTAATTACTCTTTCGCCATCAGGGCTAAATGAAACTGAATTTATTGCGCCAACATGACCTACTAAATCTACAGAATAATTTGCTGGATAATTATTCCCCAGCACCCGCATCAAACATTTCTCACTCGGCGTATTCGGAACATTCTTCCACGCATAGCGCAGTCCCGTTGCGGTGTCGGTGATGGTGCGCCATGTTCTGCCGCTGTCTATGCTGTATTGCAGGCGCACGGTGTCGGTGGGCAGCACTCCTTCCCACGTGATGACGGTATCTGCGCCCGCAAGAAAGGTTTCGCCGCCATTGGGAGAGGTGATGCGCAGCGTGGACTGCGTGACAGGCGCAGGCGGGAAGCCGCCCGCAGCATAGAGCAGCGCCGAACAAGAATTGGTCTTCACCTCGAACCGCGCAAAGGTGAGCGAGGAATCACGCGGCTGGAAGCGCAAGGTAAGTTGGCGGCTTTCGCCCGCTTGGAGCGTGAAATTAGTCGGCGTTACCGTGAAAGCAGCATTGGTACTGGTGTTGAGAATGTTCGTTACGGTGAACGCCGCATTTTCGGCACGAATGGTTATCACGGTGTCGCGCACCGTTCCGGGCGGTACACCATAGAACCTCACCGAAAAAGGAGTAACGCTGAGACGCGCCACTGCTTGCTGCGGAACGTCATAGTCGGCAGAAACCGCAAGTGAATCCGGCTCAGTGCGGAGACGAGCCGTGATGCTGCCTGTGCGGGTATCACATACCGCCTCGCCGCGCCACGTGAACTCGCACGGCGTTCGCCCCTGCGCAAGCTGCACGATTGCTTGATAGACCTGCGTAATGCGGAGAAAATCGTTCACATTTTCAAAGCACACGCCGCCTGTACGTCTGGCAATATTTCTGATAAACGGCGGTGCGGGCAGTCCGACGGCAACGCAATAAATCTCGACGTTGTTTTGCTGCGCAGCGCTCACGACCGCATTTTCGTCGCCGTCGCTGAGTCCGTCGGTCAAAAAAACCACAACACGCTTGTTGCGACCGTTGCGGGCAATCGGGATGCTGCCGGTGGGTTCGGTGAGCAAGCCGTTCATATAGCTTGTGCCGCCGCCCGCTTGGAAAGCGGCAATAGCGTTCAAAAGCGCACCACTGCTTGCGGTAAAGTCTTGGTTGATGTAGCTTTCGTGATTAAAACTGGAAATGGCTGCCTCCGACGGCGGCAGTGCCAGCGCCCGCACAAAGGCTGAAGAGGCTTGCTGCGCAAGTTGGAGATTCGAGAATTTACCACGTCCGCCCGCCATCGAACCCGAAATATCCAGCGTCAGCACGGCGGAAATGGGTTGCAGTCCCATCGGTGGCGGACAAGTAACGCCCATAACGGTGCGGTTTACACCGTTTTCCCGGAGAACAATATCTTGCGGAGAAATCGCGTTTTGAATGGGCTTGCCGTCGGCACCAAAGGCAAAAAACCGCGCTTTCATGGTGGGAAACGCCGAAGCGTCCACATCGAAAACGGAAAGCGTTTGCGCAAGCAATGGTGCGGTTTCTGCGCACCAAAGGCACAGGCAGATGGGAAGAAGAATATGGCGGATAAGCCGTTGAGAAACTATGCACATTTGGAAACCTCAAGAATAAAAAACTGGACGATAACTGCCAAAAGTCAATTCGGAAGAAACAACCTCACCGCACCACATTCATCTGCCCGGAAATCATGCCGCGCTCGGTCTGCAAACGGTAGAAATATGCGCCTTGCGCCAACGCCGAAGCATCAAACGTTACCGACTGTTTACCCTCCGACTGATAACCACTGCCAATCGTTGCTATTTCTCGCCCAAGTGCATCGTGGAGCGTAAGCCGCACCATGCCGCTTTGGGGCAAGGTGTATTCGATATTGGTTGTTCCGGCGCACGGGTTCGGGTAATTCCGAATAACCATGCCGGATGCGCCTCCGAAAGCATTTTGCGGCTCGTTGACGGAGGTTGTTGTGAGGAGAGGAAGTTGTTCAAAGGATTTCATCATCACGGTATTCAAATGCTGCGTATCGGCTTGAAACCATTGCGAGAGAACGGAAGTATAGAGTTGGCGAAAATCGTATTGCATTTTGAGATTGTTGTCCGGCAGAAGGTCGGTGAGACTAGGATTTTTGCCAATAATACCGCCACGCACGGGCGCTCCAAAAAGAAACATCGGTCCGGCGGTGCCGTGGTCAGTGCCAAGGCTCGACGTTGCCGGACGGCGACCAAATTCGGAAATGGTCATGCCCAAGACTCTATTTTCCAGCCCAAGCAGCTTCAAATCTTGCTGAAATGTTTTCATTCCTTCCGCTAAATATCCCAGCAAATTTGCATGAATCCCCGTCGTCAAATCGGTAGGAACTGCCTGATCCCAATGCGTATCGAATCCGCCGAGATTCACCACATAGACCCGCGTCTGCAAGCCGCCTGCAATCAATCGCGCAACGATTTGTAATTGGTCGGCAAGCGGATTTTTTCCTTTATCGGGGTATTGCGCTTTATTGCGACCTTTGTCAGCAACGGCACGAATCCGAGTGGAATATTTCTGCGATTGCGCCTGCACGTCGCGTATGAAATCAATGCGATTGCCCGCTTTGCCTGTGCGCTGCGCTACGCTGCCACCTGTGGAGGCTTGACCACTGACAAGCTGCTCAAATGCTGACAAATCTCGTATCGTCATGCCCATCGCGTTAGTATTTCCTTGCAGCGTGAGCGACATTGCGCCGCCGATTTCGATAGCAAGCGGGTCGGGGTTTTTATCGTTGGGGTAACCTGTCGGAAAATTTGGTGCTTCGTAATTCACAAAGCGCCCCAGCCAGCCCGACGACAAGTATTGGTCGGATTCAGAAGCGGTAAACCAAATATCCGTCGAACGGAAGTGTGACTGATTCACGGTCGGATAGGACACGCCATTGACAATCGCCAAATTTCCGTCGTCAAATAGGGATTTAATCGGCGCAAAGCGAGGATGCAAGCCTGTTGCGTCGTTCAGCTTCACGATGCGATTTTCCGGAATGGCAACCGCTTGACGGATGCGATAATAGGTGGACAACTGGTCAAGGGGAATGAGCGTGTTAATGCCGTCATTGCCGCCACTGAGTTGGATAAGCACGAGTACGCGGTCTTGCGCTGCCGCCAGCGCCGCAACGTGCTTGAGCGTAGGCGATTCGGCAAAAGCCCGCGTTGTGAAGCCGTCCAAGACCAGTGGTAATCCGATAGCTGCCGAGCCTAAGCCCGTGAGAAAATCTCTGCGTTTCATAGAAGTAGAAAGAAAAGAAGGAAGAATCAGGGTTAATGAGGAGACCAAACGCCTCAAACTAAATGCGTTTCCGGCATTTGCAGGACAAATTTCAGCACATTATCAATACGCGATTGCACTGCCTGACGTTTTGCGGCATTGCTGGGATCGGAGATATAAAAACTCCAGTTCATATCCCATGCGCCACGCGCATTGAAAAATCCCGGCGCAAGCACTTCATCCATCAAATAGAGCTTCTGCGCTTGCGTGAGCGCCACGCCTGTCAAATCTATGGAGAGTTTATCCACCAAATCGTCACCATTGGCGGGGTTCGTGCAAACATCCCTTGTAAATGCGATGGAATTAACGGCAAAGCGCGTCATTCCTTGTTTTGTGGCAACGGTAAAGCCAGCAAAAAGTTTATCGGTAAAATCATTGCGCGAAGCCAGTGTTGCGGCGTTTATCCACAAACGGTCAAGCTGCGGGGTTTGGTAATACGCCTTCCAGCCCGCAACGTTGGGGTGATTCAAAATGCCCATTTCTTGCGCGTCGGCGCTTTGCCAGAGCCATTTCATGGCGTTGAAATATCCGGCAAGGTCATCTACTTGGCTTGGAATGGCGGGTGTGAAATATTTGCTGAAGTATTGAGCCGTGCTGACAACAAGGTCTATCGGGTTTTTGACCATAGCGCCCATATTGGCGGCATCAAAAAAATGTTGGCTTTTGAAGAGCAGTTCCAACACGGGTTTAATTTCCCAATTACTGCCACGCAAGGTACTGGCGAGTTCACCAATCACCTCGCGCTCAATGGTTGCGTCAATCTCCGTTCCGACAAACCACACATAAAGTTTGCGGCAGAAAAACCGCGCTGTTTCGGGTTGACGGAAAATCATATCCAAAAGTTCATCGGTTTCTTGCGCTCCGTCTGCGCCGCTTCGCCCGCGAATGACCGTATTTTGGTATGCCGCAGAAAACTGTTTGTCCTCCGTTACGTGATTTTCGGGAATAAAGCGCGACGTTGCGTTTTCCGCCACATCCGCCCAGCCCGTCAGTACCCGTGCGGCTGCGCGAACATCCTGCTCGGTATAATTCGTATAATTTCCCGCCGAAACCTCTGCGCCTTTGCCAATCGTGAAGAGTTCTTGCAATTCGCGTCCGTAATTTTCGTTGATAGCGGCTTTGGTATTGGTGTTGCCATTCAAATAGCGCAGCATTGCGGGGTCAATGGTGATTTCCTTGAGCAGTGTGCGAACGTTACCAAAGGCAAAGCGGCGCAAAAGCGCATTCTGGCGGTATAAATAACGAGCATCCTGCACGGCGGGATAGGACGACACAAGCAGATTATGCCAGAAGAGCGTCATTTTCTCACGAAGCGACGTGCCGTCATTGAACATCAGCCCCGTCCACCAGGATTTAAGATATTCGTTATAGGTTGCATCTTTTTCGCGGTTATAGGGCTTGTTGTGCCATTGCTCGTTGGTCGTGGGGTCGAGCGGTGCGCTGGGCGCGGGCGTGGCGGCAAGGAGGATTGTGACTGCTGTTGTGGCAGACCTGCCCGTGAAGGTCTTGATATTATCGGTTGTTGGAGCAAACGTCGCCCGCCGAAGCAAGTGTTTGGCACGTTGTTCATCAAGTGTTCCGGTGTATGCGTCCATTAAAGCCATAGAAACCTTTAGAGGAAGTAGAGAATAACTTTTGTGCAAAAATACAGAATTATCCGAAAACTCACAAATAGGCGTTGAAAGAGAGTAGGGCAATCGCATACAAATTTCAAACCCTCATCAATCCTTGCTCTGTTGAACCTAGTCTCTGCACACAAGTCTGGAGAGCGCATCAGTCATCGTATTGTGGTCGCCGCAAATATAGTCCGCCTTAGAGGTGGACTATATTGTACCCGCATAAAACCTCCGTCTGCAGCGATATTTTTTTGCAGACCGAAAGATGTGTGCATAGACGAGCCCAGGCAAGCATAGGACGGGCAAGCGTATCGGAGCAGTTACTTCCTTTTTTCAAAAATTCACCGAATGAGTGTCATTGCCTTCGCCGCCGTTTCCCCTGCTACCCGCAAACGCAGCGTGTATGAGCCACTTGCGATACCAGTCAGATTCAAGCGCAGTGTTTGTATGCCTTCCAAACTTTTTTTTCTCATTTCCACGCGCCTGACAACCTGACCGAGCATATCCAAAATTTCCACCTCTACGGCAGATTCTATCGACTTGGTAAGGGTAAGGATTGACTCTGCAATACTGAACGACACTTCCACTTCATCGACAGCAGGATTCGGCGTTAGCGCCAAAAGATTCAAATTTCCCGCAGTCGGCGTAATAAGGCGCTTTCCACCGGCTTGTGATGTTTTTGCCCGAAATCGTCCACTTTCAAATTCTGCCAGTTGTACGCCCGAAGGTTCATTTTCTACGCCCCAGACGATATTTTCTATGGCAATCGCCGTTGTATCTACATTTCCCGCCACCGCCACGCATTGAACGCGGAATAGTACCGAATCTCGTCCTGTCCAATAGTTTGGCGGCAAAGTCAGTCCCAGTTGGCTTGGATTGCTATTGGGATTGCGGCGACGCACTCCGGTTTCCAACGGCGAAACCACCAGCACTTGCGGCGAAAACCGCATACTTCCGCGCACAATCGGCAATGTACCGGAACGGAGAATTTGCCCGAAATTCCCTTCTGCAATATACACTTCCAAGCGCACTGACGCGCCAGGCGCTGCCTCCGGCGGAACAGCCCGCACAGCGAGACGCGCCACCGCATCGGTGCTTGTCCGTAAACGACCAAATGAGCGTAAAGGGGCGGTGATGCTGTCCCGAAGCGCACCCGATGTAATTTCGATAAATAACTCATCATCGGGCAATCTGCCTGTTTGCGGCATGAATCCTGCGGTGGATCCGCGCATGAGGAGCGAAATTGTGTCGCGGGGTTCGATGGTATTTTCGGTTTCGTTGGAAACAAGGGCGTATGGTGTTCTGAAGCGCTGACCAATCGTGCTTTGTAGGCGATTTCGGCGAACGACAATCGGCTCCCGTCCGACGTTGATAAGCAGCGCCGCCGCGACTTTCGGCAATCCCACCACGAGCGTATCAAACTGTGGCGGGATGACTTTCAAAGTCGTGCCGCGACCAATGAGACGCTCTGGGAACAGCTGCGTCCTGAGTGAAGTGTCTGCGCCGACGGTGTAGGAAATTGCCAGTGTCCCACGTGCTTCGGCAATGGTCTGCGGTGCAAAAAAGACAGAAAGCGGCACGGCGGCTGTACCGGGCGCAATGATGCTGTTTTGTGGAAAATTTGCCTGAAAAGCCGCACGGAAAGGCGTTTGTGCGCCCATTTGCCCCTGCGCGGCAACCGACCGAATACGCACCGGAAGCGTTGATAAGTTGCTCACTGACAGGGTTTGCTGTGTGGTATCGCCCAA
>JAAFHM010000173.1 GCA_013298375.1 Ignavibacteria bacterium
TTGCAGTTTTTCATACGGGGGGAGCGCTTCGTATTCTCGTGCTTCGTTGCCGGACGCGCCTTTTATTTCGGTGAGAATCGTGGAAAGATTTTCTGATGAGTAAATATGATATTTCTTGGTCTGACTAGCAAAATCACTTGCTTCTTTGCTGAACGTTTGTTCAATTTCATCAACACTTTTTCCTGCTTTAAACATTGCCAAGAGTTTGCGACTGCCGACACTGCGGGCTGTGCGGTCGATTTCTTTATTCCGCGAGCTATCGGGAAAAAGCCTCACAACCTCGCGCATGACCGTCAGCATCGTGCGCATTGGGTTGACCGTGCGGCGATTGGTGAAGCGAATATTAAACCCCATACACGTTTTGCCCTGTAATTTCGAGCTTCCGGGTGTGAACATGGAAAAATTAAAAAGAATGCCCGGAAGATTTTTCGCGTTCATTTTTTGCACGTTTTGCGTTCCGGCTTGCATTGTTCCGTTGGGAACGACAAGCCCATACGTCATAAACGGCTCCTGTGTGCCACGCCCAACGCTCCACGTCATGTCTTCCAACATTCCCAAGCAATGATAGCCCAAAACAGCGTCCATTGAGCGAATGTTCGGGCTTGGATTGCGCCAAGGAAAGCCGAGTTCATCGTAAAATTTCGTGCGGTCATAGCCCTGCATCGGGACGACAGTGAGTTTTGCACCAATACCAAACTCTGCGTTGTAATATTGCGCAAGCTCGCCCATGGTCATACCGTGCGCAATCGGAATCGGATAAAAGCTCGTGAAACCACCATGAAACTCTTTTTCCAAGATGGGTCCGTACACGCCCAGTGGTCCTGCCATATTGGGACGGTCGAGTACATAAAACGGGATACCCGCCTCCGCAGCCGCTTTCATCCCATAGACCATCGTGGTAGCGTAAGTATAGTAGCGAACCCCGATTTCTTGAATATCAAACACAAGTGCGTCCAAGCCGCGTAAATCCTCAAGCGATGGCGCTTTTTTCTTTTCGGTATAAAGCGACACAACCAATAATCCCGTTGCAGAATCGGTTTCGTTATTATTGATAAGTTCGTCTTTTGCACCACGAATGCCGTGTTCCGGCGCGAAAAGTTTCGTTGCAATGCCCTGTTTTGCCAGCATATCGGCGGCGTGTGTGCCTTCACGGGTGAGAGCGGAGTGATTGACAATCAAGCCAATTTTTTTACCCCGCAATGGTGCAAAATCAAGGTCGCGGAGAACCTCCAGCCCAACTTTAAATGGTGCTGGCGTATTCTGTGCGCCGTATGGCGGTCTGCCGTCTGCGCAAACGCATAAACTGCTTGCCAAAGCAAGCATCAATGCAATGGACAACGACGGAAATAATCGAAAACATTTCATAATAATTTTGCGAACAGAGGGTTTTCAAATAGGGATGAACACACGGTTTTCAAACTTTTTCCCCGACAACAAAGATACAAAAGCAGTCTGCGGAATCAAAGAAATTCACAAGAAATGTCGCCAGAAATGGAAACAAAAAATGCCGGAAAAGCACACCAAAGCGTATTTTTCCGGCATTTATCATTTGCGCATATCTGTCAATCAAACAATCCCCAATCCTTGGAGCGCACTAACGACCTTTTCTCGGTCAAGCGGCTTAATGAGGTATGCCTCGCATTGGTGCTTAAATGCTGTTTTGACATTATTGAAATCTCCTAGCGCTGTCGTCATCACAACCTTCGTGCCGGAGAGAGCAAATACGCCGTATTGCTGCTCCATTTCGCGCATATTTTTCAAAACGTCTTGTCCATTCATTTCGGGAACCATAATATCCAGAAAAACAATGTCAAAACGCTCAGAACTTTGAAGCGCTTTTTGAAATTTTTCTAGCGCCTCACGACCATTTTCCGCACTTTCAATTGTACCATATGGCGCGAGAATCTCCATCAAGACACTGCGGCTGACAAATTCGTCCTCCATCACAAGCATTTTCATAATCGTTGTATCCTATAAAAGTAAATTTGACAGTAATTGTTCAGATATTTTTGTGCAAGTGGTCGTCGGGTCATGTTCCAGTCTATCGGGCTTTATGCGTCCGCCACGTGCAAAGGTATTATCAAGCGGGAAGTTTCCATGCGCCTGATACAAAATATTTATCCAGCAGCTCAATCTCTTCTTCGAGCATTGCCAGCAAGGACGGTGCTTCGTGCAACATACCATTTTTACCAACTTTTTCCAACTGTCCACACAAATCCATTGCGGTTTCAGCACCAAAGTTTCCGACGGCAGATTTGAGTTTATGTGCCGAACTATTCAGATCTATGCCATTGGAAGTCTCGACGGCATTTTTAATTGCCAGCATATCGGCGGCATAATTGTTCAGGAAGTAGCTAATCAACTTCTCGACGACATCAGCTTTGCCGTTTACCGCTTGAATGAGACGTGATATATCAGCAGGCTTACGGTCTGTCCATTCAAGCATTCTCGCCTCTTTTTTGGTCTGCTCATTGCGCGGAAGAGAATTTGTTGGCATTGAAGCAGAAGTCTTGCTTTGCAGCAAACGCCAGATGGTGTCGTACAATTTCTGAAAATCTACTGGCTTCGTCACAACCTCATCCATACCGGCTTTGCGGCACAAATCCGCATCGTGATTTGATGCGTGGGCAGTAATACCGACAACGGGCAAATGTTTTCCCGTCATCTGCTCGTGGGAGCGAATTGCCGCCGTTGCTGTTAAACCGTCCATTATCGGCATCTGCACATCCATCAACACAATGTCGTAGCCAAAGTTCTTATCGTCCAATGAATCCAATGCCTCTTGACCATTATTGACAATCGTTACATCCCATTCTTGCAATGAAAGCATTTCCCGAAAAACGGCTTGATTGATAGGACTGTCTTCGGCAAGGAGAACTTTGAGACGCTGCAATGACGGATTCCGTCCGTCCGCTTGATTTGGTGAAATAGCCGTCGCCTCTAGGGTGCTGGCATCACCAAGTGGCAAAGGAAGGCGCACACGAAAACCAAAGGTGCTGCCTTCGCCAACGACACTGCGACACCAAACATTTCCATTCATCATTTCGGCAAGCTGGCGTGCTATCGCCAGTCCCAGCCCTGTTCCACCGTATTTTCGCGTAAAGGAAGGATCAATTTGGCTAAAACTTTTGAAAAGTTTATCCATTTTATCCTCTGCAATACCAATCCCCGTGTCGTGAATTTCGCATTCGATGGTAATGTCCCCGCCGGATTTTTCCGGCACGCGCACATCCAAGCGAATACTGCCCTCGTTGGTAAATTTTGCTGCATTTGCCAGAAAATTCGAGAGAATTTGTTTGAAACGAATACTATCGCCCACCACCATCGTTGGCAGGGATTCGGCAATATTCACCGTAAAACTCAAGCCTTTTTGCTCAATTTGCGTACGGAAAATTTCGTGAATCTCCCTCAAGACCTCATGAATATTGATGGGAACGTGTTCAAATTCCAATTTTTGCGCTTCAATTTTAGAAATATCCAAAATATCATTGATAATGTACAACAGCGAATCAGCCGAAACCCGCACCATACGAAGGTATTCTTGCTGTTTTGGCGTAAAATTATCCGCATTTGCCAAAAGGCTTGTCATACCAATAATGCCATTAAGCGGTGTACGCAATTCATGGCTCATGTTTGCTAAAAAGCCGCTTTTTGCTTGATTTGCCGATTCTGCCTGCTCTTTGGCACGAAGAAGTTCAGCCGTCCGCTCCGAGACACGGCGCTCTAGTTCTTCGTTCATTGTCCGCATCGCCGATTCACCTGCTTTGCGATCGGTAATGTCAATGCCGACAAATACTGCCTGTTCGCCGCCGTGATACTTCCGTGCCATCACCAAATACGTGCGCTGCCCTTCCTGCACGGCAAAAGGAACTTCAAATTCACCCTCTTCTTTTTCGCTGGAAAAGAAACCTTCTACTGCATGACGAAATTCCTGCCCCGTGAAACTCACGTCGCCGGGTTGAGCGGAGCCAACCTCTTTACCGATATAGTCCGCAGGCGCTATTCCCGTCAAACGCTCAATGAAGCCATTGACACCTCTGTATCGCATATCCTTACCAATCCACGATATTACTCCCGGCACGGCATCCAGCACGGCTTCCAACTGCTCCTTCGTCTCTTGGGTTATTCGTTGCTGCTCAATTAAACGGCGCTCTGACAAAATTGTCGCCGCAACTTTATCAACGACGGAGTAGAGTTTATCCTGCTTGACAGGCTTGAGGATATAGAAGTCAATACCAAGTTCGATAGCATTGAGCAAAAAATCCGTTCTGTCGTATGCCGTCGTCAAAATAATCGGCATTGCGGGGTTTTCAAGTTTGATAAGGCGCGACATTTCCATACCGTCCATTATCGGCATTGCCACATCGCTGACGACAATATCCGGTAAATGCTGTTTGTATAAAGCCAAGCCTTCACTGCCGTCTTGAGCCAAAATCACTTTCTCGACTTTTTTCTCTAAAAGCATTTTTGTCAAAAGACGAATCGCAGCATCATCTTCGACGTATAGAACCGTTATCGGTAATTTGGATATAGCCGTACTCATGGGCAGTTATGTTCTTGGTGAATAGGGAGAATTTGCGTACACAGGCAAATGTTGTCAATAGATTTTTCGCGTAATAACCGTAATAAATTGTTGTCTTCTCAATACTTAATATTCGATAAGATGAAGTTTTCGCAACTGATTCAGCACTTTTGCCTTGGTAATTGGCTTGACTAAATAAGCATCGCATTGCAAACGAAATGCCTTGAATACTTGATCCATACTGTCGAGCGCAGTGGTCATCACAATTTTTGCCCGCGTATTACCAATAATCCCTTTTTTGACTTCATACTCACGCATACGCTCCAATGCGATTGTTCCGTCCAAAATCGGCATCATAATATCCAAACAAATCAAATCGTAGAAACCACCATCTGCCATCGTTTGCTCAAATGCCATGACTGCTTCTCTGCCGTCGGCAGCTAAATCAACCGTACCAAACGGCAAAAGAATTTCGTGAATGACTGTGCGGCTCACAAAATCGTCCTCGGCAACCAAAATATTCATCCGTTTTTTCGGGCGGATGTGTTCAGTATCAAGTCCTTTATGACCTTGTTCACTGAGGATAGCTGGAGCAGTGTTCTGTGTGCCGGATGAAGAAGTCTGCAACGACGGAGAATCGGCAACCGCACGGGGATCGACAGGGCGAACGGGGTCAAAAATGTGCATTTCCAACTCCTCTGCGGTGAACGTCGTTGCGAGCAGTATTTTCACCACTGTTTCCGATGAGTTTTTCGGCAATGCCTCAAATTCAGGGATGGTAGCAATATGAATCCCAACCTCACGAATATCATCGTAAATGGGCAAATTATCGAAGACCTGCCGCGACATTGTTTGCGGGCTGATAACCTTTTCTACCTGAAAAATCGTAAAATTCTCTGCCACCATGCTCCGAAACAGTTTCTTTTGCCTATCGGAAAGGGGTATATGCTCTTCGACGGCTTCTTTTCTGCCGCCTTTAGCAGCATCGGCATAGAGCAGTTCTAATTCTTTCTGCAAACGCTCCAGTTCATCGGTACGCTCTTCGGGCAGAAAAATATTGAAGCGCATCGCATCGACAGCCAAGAGCGACTGATGCAACAGCATCGATGTTGGCTTGGCAAAGCCATTGCGAATAAGGTCGAAGTTTGATTCAATCGTATGCACCAGTGCAGACGAGGCTTCCCTGCGAATCATCCCAAACGAGCTTTTCAGATTATGCGCAGTACGAAAGGCATGGTGGACAAATTCCGTCAAATCCTTTGGCGTATCCAGCATTTCTTCTAAAGTCAAAAGGTCTTGCTCAAGCTCTTCAATGAGTTCGGCAATCACGCTGAGATTAATATCGTGCGTAGTATCATCCATAGAAAACCGTTCTGAATGAGATTATGGTATGGGGGTATAAAAACGTGAACTAGTCTGTGCGTTAGCCCGTGTGTTAGAAGCCGATAGCCTGCAACGCTGTTTTCATGCGGTCACTGGAAAATGGCTTCACCAAATAATGATTAGCTCCAAGTTGCTTCAATTTTGCTTGCATCTCCGCGCTATCAAGCGTCGAAAGCATGACCACAGGCGTTTTCGCAGCCGTGGCGTGTTTGCGAATCCGCTTGAGCAGTTCCATTCCGTTCATGTTCGGCATTTCAATATCAGAAAAAATCACATCGAAGGTTTTAGTATCCAAGACTTTAAGTGCCTGAATGCCATCTTCAGCAATTTCAACCTTAAAGCCCGACATTGCTAAAAATGTTCGCGTTGCCGAACGGTGAATATCGGTATCATCAACAACAAGAGCAGTTTTCATGGTGGTTAATTCCTTTTGACAAAGTATGATATAGTTATAGTGACAATATTTGATGCCTTGATGTTAGATAACCCAAGGTTTCCGCTCTGGAGACGACAAATGAAGTGCTTTTGAGCCAACTTGAATAAACACCGTACGGCTAAATGAGTCACCAACATCTTCTGAGGCGAGCGAGATATTCAGCGCTTGCAATAAAGTCTTGACAGCACTAATATTTTTTTCACCAATTTTGAAGTAATTGCTGCTATCGGCACTTGTTTGTGCGCCTCCGGCAATTTTTGCAATGAGCTGTGAAACAGGCTTCCGATAACCCTTCGCCCGCAATTCGTTGATTAAAACAGGAATAGCAGTGTCCGCAAAATATCCCGGAAGTACCTTTGCTTTTTCCGGAGAGGTTGCCGACGATGCTAAGGCAATATGCACCATTCCAACAACATCGAAGGTTGGGCTAAAAAGATTCAGCGCCACACACGAACCCAAAGCAAATGTTTTAATGATTTTACCATACTCATTTGATGCCCCAAACTCGCCAACACCGATGATAATTTGCGGCATACGTTCCTCGTAGTTCGGAACTTGCGGTAATGACTGGTTCGCTGCCGGGGCTGACTGCGATGGAGAAAAAACGGGTGGCTTGGTTTGTGGTAAAAATGTTTCTGAAGGCGGCGTGGATACAGGCTTACGTGCAATCGTATGCGCAATTCGGGCAGCGGCTTTAATTTTTACAACCAACCGACTCAATGTTTCTTGAAAGCCTTGCGGATTTAGCGCCGACGGCTTAGGAATGAAGTCTGCCGCGCCCGCTTCGAGCGCTTGCAAGGTAATGGTTTTATCATTTTGCGTCCAAGAACTCAAAACAATAATGGGTAACGGGTTTCGCGCCATTGCTTGGCGAATAAACTCCAAACCATTCATCACAGGCATATCCATATCAGTAACGACGACATCAGGCTTCAGAGCAGAAAGTTTCTCCAAACCATCCTGACCGTTAATGGCAGCGCCAACAATTTCTAAGCCGTTATCGGGTGAACTCAGGGCTTTTACCAATAAATCGCGCACCAACGCCGAATCATCCACTAATAATACTCGTACTTTTTCTTCCATGGAAATTATCACCGAATGTTAGGATAAATTACTTCACACCAAGCACATTCACAAGCGCTTCTGCCATACTATTAAGCGGAAGAACCGCTTTGGCTGCTCCAATCTCAAATGCTACTTTGGGCATACCATAGACGACCGACGTTGCCTCGTCTTGCGCAAACGTTTCGGCACCTGCATCTCGCATCGCTTTCAAACCCGCAGCACCATCGTTGCCCATACCCGTCAGAATAACACCAACGGCATTCGCCCCAACGTTTTCCGCTACCGATTTCATCATCACGTCCACCGAAGGGCGATGTCCATTCACTTTATCCTCTTGCGACAACGTAATTTCATACCGCCCGCCGGAACGAATAATTTTCATATGCATATCGCCCGGGGCAACGAGTACCTTGCCGTTCATCACTCTATCGCCATTTTGCGCTTCTTTGACGTGCATCTCGCATTCCTCGTTCAAGCGGTCGGCAAAGGTTTTGGTGAATCCTGCGGGCATATGTTGCGTGATGACGATACCAGGCATAGTCGCTGGTAGATGCCTCAACACTTTGCGAAGCGCCTCAGTTCCCCCTGTTGATGCTCCAATAGCAATCACCTTATCCGTTGACTCCGATAACGCACGACTTCTGGACGCAAACGGACTTGCCGGAGCAGCGCCACTACTCGAAGCACCCGCATTTGGCGTTGCCGCACCGCGCATCGTGGTAAAAAGTTCTTCGCGCTTATTTTTCCAATGCGCGACGTTGGCGGTGGAAGCAATCTTTACTTTGGTTCGCAACTCAAACATCATTGATTGTAAGCCCTGTGCAACGTTTGACGTTGGTTTTGCAACAAAGTCCACTGCTCCGGCTTCCAATGCTTGCATCGTAATTTCTTTGCCGCGTTGTGTCAACGACGATACCATCACAACGGGAATAGGATACTGTGGCATCAGCCGACGCAAGAACTCCACGCCATCCATACGCGGCATTTCCACATCCAGTGTCAAAACGTCGGGACGCAATTCCACAATTTTATCGCGGGCAACAAAGGGATCCGGAGCCGTGCCAACGACCTCAATATTCGGGTCGGCAGCCAATCCCTGTGCGAGTATATCACGTACCAAAGCAGAATCATCAACGATAAGAACTCGTACTTTCTTCGTCATAAAGAATATTCCTGAACAAGTATGATAAACAATTTCACAACGTTTACAAAGGCTTTTGATACAGCGCCGGCATGATATACCGAAACCGAGAATGAGCGCGGTCTATGGTCTCCGAATGCCCGATAAATAAATAACCACCCGGCACAAGAACATCATAAAATCGCTGAATAAGCGCATCACGTGTAGGTTTGTCGAAATAAATCATCACGTTTCGGCAAAAAATCACATGAAACGGCTTTTTAAAGGGAAATTCCGTATTCATCAGATTCAGCTTGCGAAAAATCACCTCGCGTTGAAGCGTTTGCTTGACTTGCCATTGGTTATCCGGCAAACGTTGAAAATACTTACTTTTCAACTCTTGTGGTAAGAGCGAAATCCGCTCTTCGGTATAAATTCCATGCTCTGCTGCTGAAAGCGCTTTTTCGGAAATATCGGTCGCTAGCACTCCGGCTTTCCATTGGCTATATTGCGTACCGAAAAATTCCATCATAAGCATTGCCAGCATATACGCCTCTTCACCCGATGAACACCCAGCGCACCAGAGCCGAAAATCCCGCCCCTGAGTCCGTTCAATCTCTCTGGTCATCTCCGGCAAAACGTTGCGCGTAAGATAATCGAAATGTTCTTTTTCACGAAAGAAAAACGTGTGATTTGTCGTTATATGGTTCGCAAACTCAATAAGCGGCTCATTGTTGGCACTATGAATAATATACTCATAATACTGATGAAACGACGTAAATCCCATGCGACGCAAAACCTTTTGCAAACGCACCGTTACCATCGTTCGCTTCTCCGGCGCAAGATAAATACCAAAGCGTTCATACAC
>JAAFHM010000244.1:0-1411 GCA_013298375.1 Ignavibacteria bacterium
CCAGCACCAAAGAATGGAATACGATTGCTCAGAGTCAAGGGCTTGGAAATAGCGACATTCGCCCCGTTGCTGCTGATTGTCTGCCCGTCGCCTCGACAGAGCGGACACAAGGATTAGCCTCGTTGCGCTCCGTCGCCCCGCCTTCCGCGCCGGAACGTCCCAATGCGCTTTGGGTCGGTACGGCAAATGGAATCTACCGCGTAGATTGTCTTGCAAAACGTGTTACTGACGCTTATCCTGCCGCAGTCCAAGATACCCCAATTCAAGCACTCAGTCAGGGCATGAGTGGAACACTCTGGGTGGGATATGCAGGGGAAGGCTTGCAGATGATTAACACCCGCACCCGCGCTTCTTCGCTTTTGCGCCATGCGATTGGGAAGCCAGAAAGTTTGAGCCACAATGCGGTTTTGTCGGTGTTTGTGGATAGGCAAAATATGCTGTGGGTCGGCACGGACGGCGCAGGGGTGTGTTATTTTAATTCTGACGAATACCGCTTTGAGTTTATTAGCAATGACAACGGTTCCGGTACGAATATCGTGATGTCCATGCTCGAAGATAAGCAGGGGTTTATTTGGTTTGGGACACTTGCTGGCGGATTGCAGGTGTATGACCCTCGCACAGGCACGATACGCAATTACCAACACAACCCAAATAATCCGCGCAGCATTAGCAGTAATTTTATCTGGTCGCTCGCCGAAGACCGTTCGGGGGCGCTTTGGATAGGGACAAACGGCGGTGGATTGTGCCGCTTCGACCGTGCCTCGTCGTCTTTTACCACCTACCGACACGACGACACCAATCCGGCAAGCCTTCCAGACAATACCATTCATTCGCTTTTGCACGATACTCAAGGCAGACTCTGGATAGCAACAGATAATGGACTGGCGATGATGAATCGGGAAAATGGCACATTTACAACCTTTCGCAATACCTCCGGCACTACCAAGCAAGGAGAAATCAGCTCCAATGCCGTGCGGACGCTCTATGAAAGTCGGCGGGGAGCGCTTTGGGTCTGCACACGTGGCGGAGGGCTGAATCGCTTCGACCCTGCCACAGGCACGTTTGAAACCTTCCGCCATAGCGCCAGCAATACCAATAGCCTGAGCAGTGATGAGGTCATGTCTATTCGCGAGGATAACAAGGGCGTTCTTTGGATCGGCACTGTTAATGGTTTGAACCGCTTTGACCCAGCCAATGGGAGTTTTAGCGCCTTCCACGAAAAAGACGGTTTGCCGAATAAGTATGTTTGCAGCATTATTGAGGATTCGGGTGGTTTGTTGTGGTTAGCGACGGGCAGGGGTATTAGCCGTTTTAATCCGCATAACGGCTCGTTTAGCGTATTTGAAGAGGTCAGCAGTCGTGCCGGAAGCGAGTTCAACCAAGATGCGTGTTTAAAAGACCACGCCGGATA
>JAAFHM010000244.1:1436-7197 GCA_013298375.1 Ignavibacteria bacterium
CCGATTGTCTTAACGGCATTTAAGAGATTTAATAAGCCCGTCGAATTAGATACCGTGATTAGTGAAAAGCGCGAACTGCACCTTTCGGTGGATGATAGTTTTATTGCGTTTGAATTTGCCGCACTGTCGTTTTCGCTACCCGATAAAATTCGGTACTCCTGCCGACTGGAGAACTTCGATACCGATTGGGTCGATCTCGGCACCAAGCGTGAGGCAACGTACACGAATCTCGAAGCCGGAGAGTACACTCTGCACGTCCGGGCAACAAACTACGATGGTATTCGGAGCAATGATGGCGTAACATTGCGCATTATCATCCATCCGCATTGGTGGCAGACGGTTTGGGCAAAATTGGTCTTTTTGGGTATTATCGTCATTATGGGAGTCGGGTTGTACCAATGGCGAGTTCGGCGCATTGAGAAGCGCCAACGTGAATTAGAGCAGACTATCAACGAGCGCACGGCAGAGCTTTCCGCCGGAAGCAAAGAAATCAAGCGCCAGAACGACGTTTTGCTGTTACTGAATACAGAAAAAAATGAGTTTTTGGGTATCGCAGCACATGACCTCAAAAACCCTCTGACGAGTATTATTTTGAGCGCTTCCATCATTCAGCAATACCAAAGTCGTATGACGGTGGCGGAATTTCACGAGCAGACAAACCATATTTTGATAACGGCGCGTCGGATGCAGGAAACAATCCTCAATTTGCTGGATATTAACGCGATTGAAAGCGGGCGCTTCAAATTTAGTCCGATTGCGATGAATATCATTGAGGTCGTCAATGACGTGGTTGAAGGCTATTATTTGCGGGCAAAAGACAAGGATATTCGGTTGCATTTCAATCACGAATCCGATGAAATTATGATGCTCTGCGACCGCAATGCGCTGATGCAAATTCTGGAAAATCTTATCTCGAATGCGATTAAATACTCACCACTGAGTACAAGTGTTTATGTGACGGTCTCCAGTTCATCCGGTGACCAGTTGCCAACGATTTTTGCCCGTGAAGAAGCAGCCGTTGAGCGCGTTCAGATGCGCGAGCGCCACGCCCGTGTGGAAATCCAAGATGAAGGTCCCGGTCTGACACCCGACGACAAAGAGCAGTTGTTCAATAAATTTGCTAAACTCTCGGCAAAGCCTACGGGCGGAGAACATTCGACGGGACTGGGGTTGTCTATTGTCAAAAAAATTGCTGAGGCTATGGGCGGACGGGTTTGGTGCGAATCCGAACTTGGCAAAGGCGCAACATTTATCGTTGAATTACCGATTGTGGAAGTGCCAGAAGAATTGCTATTGGAACGCTTGCAGTAATTGAAGTTTACAGAGAACAACAATTTTTTGAGTTCGTCGCTTATACACCGCTTAAAACCTACGTTCTTGTTTTGGGTGTATTAAGACCGCAAAGCCTCCTAAAAACTCACTTGATTATTTGTAGTGGTTTTGTTGAAGAGAAAAACTCCTTCTAAACAAAGCAAAATACGCGCCCTGCGGAAGATTTGCTCTTGTCTGTCTGCCATAAAAACACCCTGTCCTTGAGGGAGAATTGTGGGGATTGTGGCTAGATAATCATGGCTTGATGTGTCCTTTTTTTGGCTTTTGCTACCTCCAAAGCGTGATGTAATTTGCATTCAGGTAAATCAATATTTGTCCGTATTGTTCATCCACTTTTGGAGAATATCCTCATGTCGCTTCCCAATAATACTGCGCTTCTCGTCATTGACGTTCAAAAGGCATTCGATGCCGAATATGATGCCTACTGGGGCGGGAACCGCAATAATCCTCACGCGGAGAAGAATATCGCTACCTTGCTTGCGGCTTGGCGCAGTAAAAATTTTCCCGTTTTTCATGCCCAACACTGCTCACAAAACCCCAAATCTCCGCTTCACGAAACACACGTTGGAAACGGCTTTAAGCCTGAGTCTATGCCCCTTCCCGGCGAACCTATTTTCAAAAAGAACGTCAATAGCGCGTTTATTGGAACCGATTTGCAACAGCAGCTTGAAAAGCAAGGGATAACGAATATCGTTATTGTGGGTTTAATAACCAATCATTGCGTTTCGACAACCGCAAGAATGGCAACAAATCTGGGTTTTACGACTACTGTTGTTTCCGACGCAACTGCTACGTTTGACCGCGTAAGCTACGATGGTCGCCACTTCAGCGCAGAGGAAATTCACGAAGTATCGCTGGCGAATTTGCATGATGAATTTGCGACTATCTTGAATACTGCATCGGTGCTGGCTTAACGGCAAAAGCAAGGCTTTGTCTTCTCATTTTCCTATCAACCATATTTTGTATGAAAAATTATTCCGCAATCACTACACTGGTGTTCGTACTGGTGTTCAATCTCCCACTTATCACCCAAGCGCAGGATACAATGCAAAAATTTTTTCTCTCGGAACAAAAGGCGAAAAAACTTTTTAAAACTATTGAAGACAGAGGGTTAATCGTCCCCGGTAAAACAGTTTTGCGATGAAAAGAAAAATAAGCCGTACTACCAAGCAGCAGTACGGCTTCAACGATAAATATCCAACTCACAATGGATTATCGCGCCACCGATTCTTCGCGGCGCAATATTAGAAAGCGCTTGTTAATTCAACTCCAACTTCTGAACCTGCTCGTCCGGCTGTTTGTGGTCGTGCGGGATGTTGCTGAAGGTCAGTGTATCGGCTTTGCCATCGTGTTCGATGCGGATTTTGTCGCCTTCTTTGAATGACCCCGTGAGCATTTCTTCGGCGAGTTCGTCCTCAACATACTTCTGCAAAGCGCGGCGGAGCGGACGTGCGCCGTACTTTTCATCATATCCTTTGTCCGCCAAAAAGTCTTTAGCGGATTTGGTGATTTCCAGCATAATTCCCAAATCATTCACGCGCCCGAAGAGCTTCCGTGCTTGAATATCAATGATTTTGTAAATATCATCTTTTTTCAGGTGATGGAAAATAATCGTGTCGTCAATACGGTTCAGGAACTCAGGATTGAACATCCGTTTGAGCGATTCGTCAATCGTGTCCTTCATGTTTTCATAGCGGTCATCAACGACTTTTTCCGAGAAGCCGAGTTTGCCGCCCGCTTTAATATCGCGGACACCGACGTTGGAAGTCATAATGATAATCGCGTTGCGGAAGTCAATGCGCCGCCCTAAGCCGTCGGTCAAAATGCCGTCGTCGAAGACTTGCAGCAAGATATTGAACACGTCGGGATGCGCTTTTTCAATTTCGTCCAAAAGGATGATGCTGTACGGCTTGCGGCGTACTTTTTCGGTTAATTGACCGCCTTCTTCGTATCCAACATAGCCCGGAGGCGCTCCAACCAAGCGCGAAACCGAGAATTTCTCCATGTATTCGCTCATATCAATCCGAATCAAAGCGTCTTCCGAATAGAACATATAGCGAGCAAGCGCCTTGGCGAGTTCGGTTTTGCCAACGCCCGTTGGTCCGAGAAACATAAACGTTCCGATAGGACGCTTCGGATCTTTGAGTCCAGCGCGGCTGCGGCGAATAGCTTTGGCAAGTTTGTGGACGGCTTCGGATTGCCCAACGACTTCGGCTTCGAGCTCGTCGCCCATGCGCAGGAGTTTTGCGCCTTCGGATTCGGCAAGCTTATTCATCGGAATACCCGTCATCATGGCAACAACGTCCGAAACCTGCTCTTCGTCCACAGGGAAAATCATCGTGGAGGCATTTTCGTCCCAATCCAGTTTTGCCAATTCCAGTTCGGTTTGCAGTTTTTTCTCCAAGTCCCGCAGACGGGCGGCTTCCTCGAAGTTCTGTGTCTTAACAACATTATTTTTCTGCTCTTTTATGCCTTCGATTTGGTCTTCGAGGTCGGTGATTTCTTTTGGAACACTAATGTTTGCCAAGTGAACCCGCGCACCGACTTCATCCAGCACGTCAATCGCCTTGTCCGGCAAGAAACGGTCGGTGATGTAGCGCTCGGACATCATCACACACGCCTTGATAGCGGACTCGGTGTAATTCACGCTATGATGCTCTTCGTATTTGCTTTTGATATTGTTCAAAATCAAAATTGTTTCTTCCGGCGTTGGCGGTTCAACGATAATTTTCTGGAAACGGCGGTCGAGCGCACCATCTTTTTCGATGTATTGGCGGTATTCGTCCAGCGTTGTTGCACCGACGCATTGGATATCGCCCCGTGCTAATGCGGGTTTGAAAATATTCGAGGCATCCAGCGAACCAGACGCGCCACCTGCGCCAACGATAGTGTGCAATTCGTCAATAAACAAAATCACATCTTTCGCTTTCTCTAGTTCCGTCATCACTGCTTTCATGCGCTCTTCAAACTGTCCGCGATATTTTGTACCGGCGACCATTGCTGCCAAATCCAGCGTAACGATGCGTTTGTCGTGCAGCACCCGCGACACTTTTTTCTGAACGATTTGCAGCGCCAAGCCTTCGGCAATAGCGGTTTTGCCTACACCCGGCTCACCGATAAGGACGGGATTATTTTTCTTCCGACGCGAAAGAATCTGTGCGACGCGCTCAATTTCTTTATCGCGCCCGATAACGGGGTCAAGTTTGCCCTCAACGGCAATTTTGGTCAAATCGCGTCCGAAATTGTCCAACACGGGCGTTTTTACGCGGTCTGGTGCTTGACGTTTGCCTCCGCCCGACCCAGAACCCGAACCTTGCTTTTTCTCGCCTTTAGCGGGCTGCGTGGGCTTTCCGCTAATGATATTGTCCAGTTCTTGACGCACGTTGTCGTAAGAAACGCTGAATTGCGAGAGAATCTGCGCGGCAATATTGTCATCATCGCGCAAGAGCGATAAAATCAGGTGTTCGGTGCCAATCACGTCCGATTTATACAACTTTGCCTCCAAATACGTGATTTTGAGGACTTTTTCAGCTTGTTTGGTCAAGGGAATATTGCCGATAGTGAGCGTCCCGCCGCTTGAGCGGACGGTATCTTCAACAGCTTTTTTAATTTTAAACAAATCAGCGCTGAGATTGCGTAAAATCTTTACAGCAATACCTTCGCCTTCGCGTATAATACCCAGAAGCAGATGCTCCGTGCCGATGTAGTCATGTCCAAGTCGGAGCGCCTCTTCGCGGCTGAGGCGAATCACATCTTGGACGCGGTTTGAAAAATTGCCTTCCATAGCAAAAATTCCTTGATAGAATGGAGGAAAGTTGTGAAATCGTTGTGATGAAATCGTTTTGCTGAAAATAACGGAATGTTTTGCAACAAAGCAAGACTTCGCTAACAAGACCGTAAAATATTTTGCTGTTATTATTAGACGGACGAATTTCGATAAAATTGGTGTTGCAACAAAGACTTTTGTTGTAGAGGTAAAAAATATTGACCCAATTCTCTTGATTGCCCAATACACTACTTCTTCGTCGTATCTTTCTTCCCGCCGAAAATATCAAATGGCAAACGTTTTTTCAGTTCGTCTTTTGCCTTTTGTTCGAGTTCTTTTGCTTTGCGGTCTGCTTCTTGTTTGGCTTTGTCTTCAATCTCTTTGGTGCGTTTGTCGGCTTCGTCTTTGAGTTTTTGTTGTGCTTTTTGTATCTCTTCTTCCGCACGGCGCTTTGCCTCTTCTTGCGCTGCATCCAAGACCTGCTGACCCACATTCTGTGCGCCTTGCAGCGAGGGCTGGATAATTGGATTATCCAGCGTACCGGTAATATGGACGGTCACGGGAACAGTCTTGGGTTTGAGTGCAGACAGATTCACGCCGCCGATATTGCCGAGCGCATCAAACGCCGCACAAGAGCGCTTTTCCGTCGGAATCACCATATTG
>JAAFHM010000246.1 GCA_013298375.1 Ignavibacteria bacterium
GCCTCGAAGCCAAATGGACCATGCCCATCAAAGAATGGGCAGCAACGCTCAATCAACTCGAAATCCTCTTCCCAGGCAGACTCAAACTTTTTTCGTAGCATTTACACAAAAGTTCTTGCACACTCTGAAATGCTTTTGAACAGTAAATGCCCCCGATAGAATCAAGCTAAAAAGTGCATAAATCTTGTACTGCCCTTTTCTGAAGCATTCGACTATTTCTATTCGCAACTTTATCAACCCGAAGACCGCATATATCCTCGTTTTGAGACTATCAACGTGCCTCATTGTTTTTGTCCACGTACTTACTTCTTGACTTTTGCCGAAAAAATGCGTACAATATGGTGCTTCCACAACCAAATTATCTGTTCGTAATACGACCAGCGCACTAACTGAGACGAGATGCTATCATGCCCGCAAACGCCGTACAATCCACCAAACCGCCTTTTCCCGCTAATCCCACGCCGGAACAGATTCAACAGCATATCGAAGATACGCTCCAATACTTGCTGCAAGAATGCCGCAACAACCTCCGCCAACTCAACGAAGAGTTGATTGCAAAGGCGTTTCGTTTCTGCGTACAGGCACACTCGCTGGATTTACGTGCCTCCGGAGAGCCGTACTACACGCATCCGGCGGAAGTTGCCGCAATCGTTGCCCGCGAAGTCCGTATTGACGACGTGTCTGTCATTGCCGCTTTGCTGCACGATGTTGTCGAAGATACCGAATACACACTCAAAGACATTCGGGAAGAGTTTGGCGAGGATGTAGCGGCAATCGTGGACGGCGTGACCAAAATCAGCGATGTCTTCAAAAGCCATGAAGTGCGCCAAGCTGCCAGCTACCGTAAACTCTTGCTTTCAATGGCAAATGATGTGCGAGTGATTTTGGTGAAATTTGCTGACCGCCTTCATAATATGCGCACCTTGCAGTTTCTTCCCGAACACAAGCAAAAGCGTATGGCACAAGAAACATTGGATATTTACGCTCCCTTTGCGCACCGCTTCGGGCTTGGTACCATCAAGTGGGAACTTGAGGACTTATCGTTCAAATACATTAACCGCGAAGCATACGACCAACTCAAAAGCGCCCTCAACACCAAGCGCGGTGAGCGCGAAGAATATATCGCCGACTTTGCCAAGCCGATAGAGGAGCGATTGAAAGAATACGGCTTAAAATCGGATATTAGCGGGCGAGCAAAGCATTTGTACTCTATTTTCAACAAAATGCTCAAGCGCGTCAAATCGCTGGACGATATTTACGACTTATTTGCCATTCGCGTCATTTTGGATACCGACAATGTGAACGATTGTTTTGTGGTCTATGGCATTATCTCCGACATCTACACGCCAGTACCGGAGCGCTTTAAGAACTATATTTCTGTTCCCAAGAAAAACGGCTATCAGTCCTTGCACACGACCGTTATTGGTCCAGGCGGCAAAAAAGTGGAGGTGCAGATACGCACCCGTGCCATGCACGAAATCTCTGAACTCGGCGTGGCGGCACACTTCAAGTACAAAGAGCGCACCAACGGCAGCTACGTGGAGGACAAAGACCTCGAAGAATGGGCGCAATGGGTACGGGATATTTTTGAAAATGCCGGAGACGAGGCAAGCGAACAAGTATTTGAGAGCTTCAAACTCAATTTATTCCAAGAAGAAATCTACGTTTTCACGCCCAAAGGCGATTTACGGATTTTGCCCAAAGGCTCTACGCCTGTGGACTTTGCGTTTGATATTCATAGTAAAGTCGGCTATCACTGCATTGGCGCAAAGGTGAATGGGCGCATTGTTCCTCTGAACTGTACCTTGCAAAGCGGTGACCAAGTTGATGTGCTGACCTCGAAAAATCAATCGCCAAGCAAGGATTGGGAACGCTTCGTCACGACGCACAAGGCGAAAGCAGCTATTCGTAAGTTTCTCAATGAAGAGAACCGCAAACGTGCCGCCGAAGGACGTGAAATCTGGGAGCGCAAGGTGAAAAAGCTGGACGTGCGCGTCAGCGACGACGATATGGAAAAGCTCGCAGCAGCCTTCAAATTTACGCACAAAGGCGATTTGTATGCTGCATTGGGCGCTGGTACGTTGGATGTTGATGTCGTAGCAAAAGTAGCTGAAGACCGCTTCCCTGCTAATCCCGCCGCCAAAGCTAAAGCACTGGCAGCCCCGCCTTTGACCGAAAAGGAAAAAGAACACAGCACGATTACGATTGACAAATTCACCTCCAAAGCCCGCACTGAATCAAGCGTTACGCTCAATGGAAGCGGCGGAAATATTCTTTATTCCTACGCCCGATGCTGTAATCCTGTGCCGGGCGACGATATTGTTGGGATTGTCACGATTGGAAGCGGTGTGAAAATTCACCGCCGAGAGTGTAAAAATATTAAAACGATGGCTGAAGCGCTGCAACCACGCATTGTGGAAGTAAATTGGTCGTCGTCGCAAAGTGAAAATACGGGCAAATTTTTGGCAGCAATCCGCATCACGGGCGAAGACCGTACCGCTATGCTGAACGATATTACCTCGGCTATTGCCTCCTACAACAACACCAATATTCGCGGGGTAAATATTGATTCTTTCGATTCTATTTTTGAGGGAATCGTTACGGTCTATGTCAAAAACACGGAACATCTGGACAGACTGTTTATCAAACTCCGTAAAATCAAAGGTGTCAAGACCGTAGAACGCTTCGAGGAGTGATGGCGGAGGATAGTGAGAAAGAAATCAGGCGAATCTTCAAGCCAGACGATAGATGAGATGAAAAAAATATCGCTCCAAAAGGAATTGTTTTGAGGATTTCCGTGTTTATTTGGCTCAAGTCGTTATATTTGCGCCAAGAGTTCGCCTCGTTGCGAAACCTGACTTCAAGCGCTCCATCTGCACTCTACCATGCAACACCCAACATCATTCCTCCAACGTTACGAGTCCTACAAACAAGCCGTCGAGGGCGCTCTTGCCCTTTGCACCCCCCAATCTGAGCCGGAAACGCTCTATGCGCCCATGCGCTACACGCTGGAAAGCGGCGGAAAGCGTGTGCGCCCCGTATTGGCAATGATGGCGTGTGATGCGGTCGGCGGAAACGGCATGGATGCTCTGTATGCGGGTATTGCGGTCGAGATTTTGCACAATTTCACGCTTATCCACGACGACATTATGGATGCCGCCGCCGTCAGGCGCGGAAATCCTACGGTTCATGTGAAATGGAATGAAAGTGCCGCTATTCTTTCCGGCGATGGGATGATAGCGATTGCCTATCAAACACTCCTTCGTTCATCGGATTTGAAGCGCCTTCGGGAACTTATTGATGCAATGAATATCGGCATTTTGGAGGTCTGCGAAGGGCAGGCATTCGACCTTGAGTTTCAAGACCGCGCCAGTATTAGCATTGAGGAATATTTTCGGATGATTGAAAAGAAAACGGCGAAAATGCTGGAGTTAGCGGTGAAGGTGGGTGGTATTCTCGGTGGCGGTTCTGGCACGCAAATTGAAGCGCTTTGTCATTATGCAAAGGCGGCGGGAATAGCTTTTCAAGTGCAAGATGATTGGCTGGATATAGCCGCAGACGGCGCAAAACTTGGCAAAACTATTGGCGGCGATATTCTGGAAGGTAAAAAAACGTTTCTCATTATCAAAGCGCTTGAGCAGTACGATTCCCTGTCAGCAGCAGACCGCTTACTGATGGATGAATTTCTTGCCAAACGCGGACTTCCCGCCGAGCAGATACCCGCCATGCAGAGCCTTTTCGAGCGCAATGGCATTTTTGCTGAGGCGCGAACAACGGTGGAGCGCTTGACGAAAGAAGCGCACGAAGCCGTTGATATACTGCCCGACGGCGCAGGACGCACCTATCTTCACGAATTTGCAACGATGCTTTTGGAACGAACACATTAAACCAACAACCGCCATGATAGAACACGTCGTTACCATCAAAAACCGTGCAGGGCTGCACACCCGCCCCGCCGCTATGCTCGTGAAAATCACCTCCCGCTTTCGTTCCGAAATTTTCTTAGTGCGCAATGGTTTCCGTGTCAACGCAAAGAGCATTATCGGCGTAATGACGCTCGCCGCCGAGCAGAACTCCGAACTCACGGTGGAACTGGACGGTGCAGACGAAGAACAGGCATTGAAAGAAATGCTCGAATTTTTTGAAGCGGGTTTCGGCGAAGCCTAGAAGCCAGACAGCCGATCTGCTACTCAACGAACCTCTCCGAACAAAGCCCCACACAATCCTCATTCTCGAATTTCCCCACACTGAAGCATTTTTGCACCAAAATACGGATTGCGAATCGTTGTTGTTGGCGTAAGCCAGTATGCGCCTTTGTCGTCAAACGCCATTGGACAGTATGCGCGATGGAGCTTTTTTGCGCCTTTGAAGGTGGAAAGCGTCAGAAAAAGCGCATTCGAGAGGCGTTCAAAGATAACGCGCTGCCCATCGAGTGTTGATGCGCCTTGCAGTGCCTTTGCTTCTTGCATGAGATGACCGCGTACATCCTGCCATGCTGTATTTGCCGACGCGCCCAACGCCTCAGTATTGATACGCTCTGCCGCTTGGACAAGTGTTGATGCGCTTTGTGAGGCATTGCCCGTGTTGTCTTGAACTAACGCCTCTGTGAGCGCAGAATAGGCATCAATGAGACTATTGAACTGCAAAGCAAGGTTTGATGGGAGCTGCACGGCAGTAAATTGATGGTTGTGGTTTTTTGTTGTTGATTGCGCCGTCGGCGGTGTCTTTTCAGTCGAAAAAGCCTCTGCCACCGCTCCACCACGAAGTTGACGCTCCGAATCCAGCAAAAATCCACCGCTTGCCGCCACCGCCTCGCCTTCCCGCAAACCCGATAAAACCTCATATTTTCCACCATTGTGCCGACCAAGGACGACGGCTTGAGCGCGAAAAATACCTTTACCATTATCCGCACCTTCTTTTACCCAAACAACGGCTTGTTTCCCGCTCTGTATCACACTTTCTTCGGGTATTGTTAGTGATTGCTGAGGGGCTTGCGCAGCGAATTCTGTCTCGGTGAACATACCCGGACGCAGCTTCCCGTGCGGGTTTGCGGATTCAATGCGTACTTTCACCGTGCGAGTTTCTGCATTCAACGTCGGATAAATAAAACGCACTTTTCCCACAAATACTTCGTTAGGATAGGCTGCAAGGCGCATTGTAACGCGCTGCTCCAGACGCACTGCCTGAACGTCCTGCTCATAAACATCAGCAAGATTCCACACCGTTGAAAAATCTGCAACATCAAAAAGCGTAGTACCTTCTTGAACACTTGCCCCTTCGACAATATTTTTTTGCACCACCGTTCCCGAAAAGGGCGAATACACGGTAACCCGCGTCATTGCTTCGCCTGACTTGGCAACGGCATCAATTTGTGCATTGCTCATACCCAGCAATAACAAGCGTTCACGAGCCTTTGCGGTGAAATTGCGCATATTTTCTGATGAAACTGAGCTATGCGACGTAGGCAAACCCTGTGGATTAGTTTCCTGCACGACTGCCTGAGCAATGCTTCTGAGCGAAAGCAGAAAATCGCTTTGCGCCTGCACGAGTGCGGGGCTGTACACCTCATACAGCGCCTGTCCCTCGCGCACACGCTCGCCTGTTTGCCGCACAAACAGCCGTTCTATGCGCCCGCCGACCCGTGCCACGATGGTCTTTTGTGCTGATTCGGGTGTTGTGAGCGCCCCGGTAGCAATAAGGCTGTGCGCGACATTTTCTTTTGCGACAAGCACCGTTCTAACATCGGCAAGCACTTGTCGTCGTGTGTCCAAGGTCAGCAACGACGAGGCATTTGAGTCATCAACCATTTCGTGGTCGTGTCCCGGCAGCACCAAATCCATCTGGCAAATTGGACACACGCCTGGTTTGTCAGATTGTACTTGCGGGTGCATGGGGCAGAAATATTGTTGCTTTGGGGTGTTTTGTGCGGATTGATTTTTGCTGCACGCCGCACAAATACTGAGTATGAGAAGAAAAGCTATCGTTCGCATAATGTCGTTAAAATAGAAATGAGAATATGGATTTTCAAGCGGTGGCAAGAAAATATTATTGACCATCACCCAGCAATAGCCGCAGTTTCGCGGTAATCATCATCTGCTCTTCTTGTGCCATAGCGAGTTCTTCTTCCTTCATTGCAAGCATTTGTGCGGTTCGGAGAACATCGTTGATGCCCGCTTGATTCGTCTGAAAGGAAGCCAGAAGCCCCTCCAATGCTTGCTTATATGCCGGAATAATCACACGAGAATAATCCTTGACGGTTTCAATGGTGTGAAGAAGCATCTGCTCTTGTTCGCTAAGTTCGCCCGTAAGCTCGCGTTGCATTGCCTCGCGCTCTGCTTCCTGTGCCGACAAGCGGGTACTAAGCTCTGCCTCACGAGCATCAATGCGGGCTTGCGACCAAGGAGCAAAAGGCAGTGTTATGGATGCCATAAGGCTATACATCCATTCGGTGCGGTTCTGCACGGTAATGCCCGTGTGAACGCTGAAAATTTCCGATAATTCTGAGCTACCACTTGTTAAAATCATCCCTTGCGGCATACGCATCAGCATTGCTTGAAGCATGATGTCTGGTGTGCGCTCCTCGTGGACAGCTTCGCGCTCTTTGACGGTCATTGTCTCCATGCTTCTCATGCGGCGCAAGGTCGGGTTCGTGGTCACAAAAGCAGTTCTGGCTTGATATGTCCGCACAAGTAAGGTTTCAAGCGCTTGAGAAAAGGTGCTGTCAGACACGGTGCGAATTTCTGTGTCCGCTTTGGAGCGCCCAAGCAGAGTGTTGAGTTTTGCTGTTTTACCGCGCTGTTCCAAAACAATTCCATGAAATTTCGACTGTTCGCCAGCGAGTTCGGCGCGGAGAAGGAGAACATCGTTCATGGTTGCTCTACCAGTACGGAAACGCTCTTCAGCCGATTGGAGCATCGTATTGAGCATAATACTGGTGCGCTCGCGCAATTCTTTTTGACGACCAAGCCGCCAAAGCTGGGCATAGAGTTCGCTGACCATTGCGCGAATCGTCGAAGCCGCTTCCAAACGGCGCTCTCGTTCAGTCTGAGCGACTTGCTGCTCTGCACGGCGCATGGCATCACGCTTACCGCCGAGCATAAGCATTTGTGAAACCCCGATATTATTAGAAATGGAGCGGTTCAGGACATCGAAATTGCCTGCCGGAGTCT
>JAAFHM010000657.1 GCA_013298375.1 Ignavibacteria bacterium
AGCGGCGAAAATCCCCGTGATGGTGCTTGCGGGCAAGGAGTACGGAAGCGGCTCCTCGCGCGATTGGGCAGCAAAAGGTACGTTTTTGCTGGGTGTGCGGGCGGTTATTGCCGAAAGCTATGAGCGCATTCACCGCTCGAATTTGGTGGGCATGGGTATTTTGCCAATGCAATACAAACCCGGACAAACCGCAGCAACACTGGGATTGACAGGACGCGAGACGTTTGATATTCAGGGCATCACGAAAGGCTTAGTGCCGCTTGAAACCTTGACTATCAAAGCCACCCGCGAAGACGGCACGAGTTTCGAGTTTCAGGTAGATTCCCGCATTGACAATAAAATCGAAGTGGAATACTACAAGCATGGCGGGATTTTGCAGTATGTGTTGCGTCAGTTTTTGGCGCGGAAGAATGGGTAAATAGTTTTTGCTTGCGGCTCTCCACCTTGCTTTGGTGGGGTGGAGAGTTATTTTAGAGATAATTCAGTTTTGTAAGAAGATAACTAATTGAGCAGATATACGATGAAAGAGAATATTATTGTCAATCCCACAGTGATGGAGGATTTGGTGGAGGAAATATCAACAAATGGAGTTCGCCGAAGTATTCGTCCTGTCTATAAGACTAATGACTTTGCGCTCTACAACGATGACAGCTTGGAACTGATGAGTCGTTTTCCCGATAACTACCTTGATATGGTTTTCGCTGATCCGCCATATATGCTTTCCAATGATGGCTTTAGTTGCCAAAATGGACGGATGGTGAGCGTGAATAAAGGCAAGTGGGATAAATCCAAGGGCTTCAATGAAGATCTGGAATTTCATGAAACATGGATCAAAGAATGCAAGCGGGTTCTTAAACCAGAAGGAACAATTTGGATTAGCGGTACATACCATTCCATTTATCAATGTGGTTTTTTAGTTCAAAAACTTGGTTATCACATACTGAATGATATTGCTTGGTTTAAGCCAAATGCATCACCCAATCTCAGTTGTCGATTTTTCACGGCATCCCATGAAACGGTGATTTGGGCGCGAAAAGACAAAAAAGCAAAGCATTATTTTGATTATGAAGCAATGAAAAACGGAAGTTTCCCAGAAGATAGCATCAAGAAGCCCGGTTTGCAAATGCGAAGTGTTTGGAGTATTGCTACCCCATCCCCAAGCGAAAAAGTATTTGGAAAACATCCCACACAAAAATCTCTGTCTTTGTTAAAAAGAATAGTCAAAGCATCAACCAAACCCGGCGATATTATCTTTGATCCCTTTAATGGTGGTGGTACAACAGGCATTGCAGCCGCAATGATCGGTGATCGAAAATATATTGGCTGCGATTTGAATTCGGATTACATCGCACTGACGATTAAGAGATATGAAGCAATTAAGAATGACCACGAACATCAATTATTTGATTCTAATAAACTAAACAAGGAAGAAACAACAATGGAAAAATCAATCTTTATCCCCGAAAATGATGTTATTTCAGAGAACGGCTATTTCTCAATGAATGAGGTTGTGGCTCTTTTGAGAAGCTATAAAAGCGAGCCGTCGAAAGTTCAGTTTCTCGCTGATATGTTAGAGGAATAATCACTATGGTAACACGAGTAATTGCAATCAAAAATTTAGAACAATTCATCGGACAAGACCTAGCAGAATTAGCGGTGAGATACGGCGTAACGACGTACAAGGACGGCAAGCAAAACAAGGGTTGGAAGGGTTTAACACTGGAGCATTTGGCGGGTTTGTCGAATGACAACAAACAAGCACCGAATGGGCTTGGGTTCGAGTTGAAATCAACAGCATTTTATCAAGTGCGGGGCGTTTGGCGACCGAAAGAAACGTTTGCCATCACGATGATAAACCCACAGAACTTAGCTTCCACGCCATTTTTTCAAAGCCATTGCTGGGAAAAACTAAAATCGTTGGTGTACTGTGCTGTAACGTGGAACGGCAAACACAATGAGAAATCCGAACTGTTGAAAGTTCAGTCTTTCGACTTTTTGGAGAGTGATACGCTGATTCAAGAAATTGAAGCGGATTACGAGTTTATCCGCGAGAAGTTGAGAACGCAAGGCTTTCAAGCATTGACCGGCAGGGATGGAAAATGGATTCAAGCCCGCACGAAAGGTGCCGGTCATGGTTCGACCAGCAGAGCATTTTACGCCCGGAAAGAATTGATACAAGAAATTATCAAACTGTGAGCTTAAGACCAAACGTACTCAATTATGACCATCCCTGAACCCCGCACCATTACTGACGCACACGACAATCCGATTGTGCAGCTTCCCGCGTCGGAATATCAGCACTTGCAAGAAGAACTGGCATTGCTGAAGGATACGGATTTGCTGCAAAAGTTCAATCGCCTTATAGACCTGCTCTACGCAGACAAATACGGCTTATACATGGGCGATTACACGGGCGACCTCCGCGATCACGCAGCGAATATCGCATGGAATCACGAGCCAAGCGGATGGGATAATGTCTAAACCAAGCTACAATCAGCGTGAAATCGTTCTTGTACCATTTCCCTATTCAGACCTCAGCACGACTAAGAAGCGTCCCGTTTTGATTGTCTCGAATGATGCGTACAATCGGCAGTTTGAGGATGTTGTTGTGTGCGTCATCACGAGCAATCGTTTTTCGGATGCGTATTCTGTCCCTTTGGAAAATGACGACCTTGAAATGGGCGTACTTCCT
>JAAFHM010000484.1 GCA_013298375.1 Ignavibacteria bacterium
CAAAGAAGACCTCAACAACCTCTTCTTCCCAGATTTTATCATCTCTCCGTGTCATTCGTCCGATAATATCCGTATCAGTACACGCAAAAGCAATATAGAGTGTCGTACTGTCCCAAAGGAGCTTTGCCGTCGTCGTCGTTTGTGCTTTTCCTGAACCATCGGTTAGTAAAAAATCGCTTGTTGGGAGTGCTTTGCGCCATGATTCTTCATTGAGCAATCCGTCAATAACAATGGCACCGCTCGCGCGCTGTACAGTGTAAGACGGCGTAGGAGGCGCTTCCAATGCGGTTTTCATCGGCGAGGAAAACGATGCAGACATAGCCACAAGGCTTCCTGCGATTGCCGACAATCGCAGGAAGCCGAATATTTTTGTGCCATATAGGCGGATATTGCTCACAAAAGAACAAAAAAAGTTAATTGGAAAGGCTATAATGAACAGGTATTCGTGTCCAGCAATTCAGTGGCTTACCGCCTTTGAGTGCGGGTTCAAAGGTGACAGATTGCAGGGCTGCAACGGCGGATTCCTCCAATGCTTGAATTTCCTCAACACTCAACTCTGCGTCCCATTTCGTATTTTTCGGGTTGAATGCTTTGACACACTCCATCATATGGCGACCATACTTGCCTTTTTCATCCACATAAACCATCAGCGATACCCACGCTTCTTTTTTTGCTGCCTTGATTGTCGACGGGTATTTGATTTTACTCATAAACACTTTTGGGTCAAGATGTGGCTCCGACTCAATACCCATGCTATTTCCCGGGCATGGCACTTTATCTGAGATAATCGTTTGTCCCAAATGGCTTGCAGATTCCGATTTTGCTTCCTGCTCACACGGTGAAATCTTTGTATGAGCGTGTTGATGCGCGTGTGCGGATAAAGCGTGTGCCTTCAAGTGCGGATGAGCTGTTGATTGCTGCGCCTTTACCGTTATTGGCTGTAGAAGTGTAGCACCCAATATTAGACCGCCACAAACGCAAGCAAATCGAAGCGCCTCGGCGAATTGAACACGAAGAGTGTGTATTGTTTTCATAAAATCTGCCCTTTCAAATGGTTAAATTTTGATAAATATTTGTTTCCGATATAAAAGATAAGCAATTGTCCAAAACACGAGATTATACGCTAGGGCAAAGGCAAGAGAGGTATTGAGCGGGTTAGAAAAAAACGGTACGAATAAGGAATTGTAAACCACCGTTTTCCAAGCAATCGCTTTACCATCTGCTCCTGTGACCGTAAAGAAAATAATCAATTTCATCACCATCACCGACAGGAAATAGCTTGCAAGCGCATTCATGCCATAAACAACAAAGAATTTTGCCCATTTTTGCCATCCTTGCACATCAATAATCCAATAAAACGAACCAAACACCAACAATGCCCAACCAGCCATAAACACCGCGTAGGAGCTTGTCCAGAGACTTTTGTTAATCGGCATATACCAATCCCAAACCCCACCAACCAGCAAACAAACAAACCCCGCAAAGAGCATCCATGCTGCTTTTTCGGAGCGCGTCTGCTCAGAGCGCAGCAAATATCCCGTCAGCGAGCCGAAAAGCGTCGTCGCAATAGCAGGAATCGTGCTTAAAATCCCTTCGGGATCCCATGTTTTTGATTGCACCCACATATGCCCTGTAAGGAACAGCGAATCAATGTATGCCGCCAAATTTTTTCCCGGCTCCATAAAGCCTGCACCTAAACCCGGTACAGGTACAAGATACATCAGCGCCATATACACCAGCAATAACGACACTATCCATATCGCTTGCGCACGAGGCTTGAAATTCAGCATGATAAGCGCACCCAAAGCATAACAAATGGCGATACGCTGCAACACGCCCGGAATCCTCACCGTTTCAAAGTTAAAACGCGGTACAATATTCAAAATAAATCCCAGCAGAAAAATAATGGCGGCTCTTCGTGCGACCTGCTTAAAGAGTGCTACGCGGCTGTCACCCCGCTCAACTCGGTGCGCCATCGAATACGTCATGGACACGCCAACAATAAAGAGAAAAAACGGAAAAATCCAATCCGTAAACGTCCAGCCATTCCACTGCGCGTGTAAAAGCTGCGGGTATGCCTGTGTCCAACTTCCGGGGCTGTTCACCAGAATCATCCCAGCGACGGTAAAGCCTCTGAAGGCATCTAGCGATACTAAACGCTCGTTTTTCATAATAGCCTGTATTTACTGGTTTGTTGGCTGATTTGTTTGAGTTTTCACACGCTTCATGTACGCCCCAATTTCCTGAATTTCCGTTCGGTCGCTGCTTAAAAGCGTTGTGATAATGCGCTCTTTCTCGTCATCAGTTTTATTTTGGCTTAATTTGTAGTTCCCCTCCAAGGTATGCACATCGACTTCAAAGGCGATAATACCAGATTTCATGCGGCTTTGGTAGAGTTCCGGCAAACTATCCCATTGGGCTTCGTACTCCGGCTCGTAAAGCCGCATGGTTGCTTGTAAGACGGGTAGTGCATCGTCCAAAATTCGCACGGTGCCATAGCAATGCACCGCCACATAATTCCACGTCGGGACGCTTTGCCGCGCATTGTAATGCGATGGCGAGATATAGGCGTGTGGTCCGTGGAAAACAACGAGCGCCTCACCCTCCAAAAGCGCCTTGCCGTGCGGATTTGCCCGCGCAAGATGCGCTTGTAACGTCACGCGCCCCTCGCGCTCCACAACAGCAAATGGCAGATGGGTTGCAAACGGCTTTTGATCCACAATTCCCACCAGCATACCAAAGCTATTGTGCCGTATAAAATCAAGCAATTCACTACGATTTTCAACGCGATTCTCTTTGGAAATATACATAATGCTCCAATAAAGGTAAAATCCTTTTACGATATTTTACTAAACGCTCGTTTAGTTTCCTAACGCCTTGACAACCGTGTTATGCAGCAATGGGCGCACCGCACGAATCTTTATATTCTCCGAAGTCGGATGCACCCGATTCGTCAGCAGTACCACGCAGAGTTTTCGTGCTGGGTCAAACCAAATACTCGTCCCCGTAAATCCGGTATGACCAAACGAACCCAGCGTGTAAAGATTGCCACAAGAGCATTTATCGTCGTCTTTCGTGTCCCAACCCAGAGCGCGACTTGATTTCTCGCTTGCCCGCGTTGTAAAAAGTTTTATCGTTTCCGGCTTCAAAAAAGGCTTGCCTTGGACGAGCATGGTTTCCGTCGGCATCAGCACTTGCATTACCCGCAAAACATCATCCACCGTTGAAAACAATCCTGCGTGTCCTGCCACTCCATGCAACAATGCCGCACGAGGATCATGCACGAGTGGGCGCTTAAAATCTTGCTTCCACGTCGTATCATTTTCCGTCGGCGCAGTCCGCAGACGCAAAGCAGAATCAGGGTTAAAGGTGCTTGCACGCAAACCAAGCGGACGGGCTATATTCTCCGCATAATAGGTATCAAGCGGCTTTCCGGTGATACGGCGTATGATTTCGCCGAGCGTGATAAATCCTAAATCGCTATACACGGTCGAATCACCCGTTTTGTACACCAATTTTTCGCCGTAAAGCGCTTGCATTGCCTCGTCGGAGCCTTTTACTCGCAAGTCATATGGACGAAAGGCAGCCAATCCGCTATTATGCAAAAGTAGATTTTTCACGCGAATATGCGCCTTCCCGTTTGCTCCAAACTCAGGAATAAACTTCGTTACGCTGTCGTCTAGCGCAATTTTTCCTTCGTCGTAGAGTTTCATAATACACATTGTTGTCGCCATAACTTTGGTGAGTGAAGCCATGTCGTAGAGCGCATCCTGCGGCGTTTTGGGAGCGTTTGGCGCGTAGGTCATAGTACCAAAACTTTCCCGCATTGCGACTTTACCATTGTGCAAAATTCCTACCGAAGCCGATGGAAAAGCGCCATCACGAATGGA
>JAAFHM010000600.1 GCA_013298375.1 Ignavibacteria bacterium
AGGCTTCTCTCAGCCCTATATGCTGCCTTCGGTGAGCGAAAAAACTCAGCGTGGCGGCTCCTCTGGCGCAGACGATAGCCGCGACGACTTGTTTGAAGAGGCAGCACGTCTGGTGGTGCGGCATCAACAATGCTCAACATCGCTTCTGCAACGCCGCATGAAAATTGGCTATGGCAGAGCAGCACGAATCGTTGACCAGCTTGAAGATGCAGGAATTATCGGCGCTATGGACGGCAGCAAAGGCAGAGCAGTTCTTTTGGATAGCGAATCAGCCTTGAATGCGGTGCTGTAAACAACAAAAACATACGAAAACCCCTATCGAACCCCTCATCATTCATTCGTGCTGAGGCTTGGACAAGAAGCGAGAATCTGAACAAGAACCGTGATTTGGTCAAGACAATGCTACGAAAATGTGCGCGGAGGGGCGCACTATCTCCAAAAAGAAGCCGCTACAAACGATTCCCGTTTATAGCGGCTTTTTTTATCAGTATAATTATCCTTCAGAAACACCGTTCCAATAGCATTGTTGAGAAATGGTGAAGCATGGTGCGATATTCGCTTTGCGGCAAGTTTTCAAGCGCTCTGCGTGCGTGTTCGGTGTAATCTGCGACCGACAGACGAGCCGCTTCCAACGTACCATTCCGTTCAAAAAGCATCGTCATCAAGCCAACACGCTCTAATGGTAAGCCACGATTACGCAAAAATTCCTCAAGAAGCGCTTTATCGCTTTCGCTCATCGTATTGCGATGTTCAAGGGCATGAGTGATAAGGAATGTTTTTTTGCCTTCGATAATATCCCCGCCGAGTGTTTTGCCAAATTCTGTGCTGGTGGCGGTCACATCTAAAATATCGTCTAAAATCTGGAACGCAATGCCAAGAGAGCGGGCAAATGTGCGCAATGCCGCTAAATCTCGCGCCGAGCCATTTCCCAAGACTGTCCCCAGTGCGGCGCAAAGTTCAAGCATTCGTGCTGTTTTTTTCTCAATCATTTGGATATATTCCGGCATAGAAATATCGGCACGGTCTTGAAATTCCATATCGGAAACTTGACCTTCGCAGACCTCAAGTATGGCGCGGGTGACAAGGTCGGCGCACTCGACAAAGCGCGGTGAAAGGGCATAGTGTTTCAGCAGAAGTTGATATGCAAATGCCATCATCGCGTCGCCACTTAAAATGGCGATGCTGGTGTTCCATTTCGTGTGAATGGTTGGCAAACCGCGCCTCAACTGGGCTTCATCCATAATATCGTCATGGACAAGCGTAAAATTGTGCAAAATTTCAATAATGACACCACCCATAGCCGCATAAAATGGGTTTCCACCGACAGCACCACAAGCCAGCATCGCCAAAATCGGGCGTACACGTTTGCCGCCATTCGCCAGCACGTGCTTCATCTGCTCAAGAAGATTTTTCGGTTCTGCTTGCTTGAGAGCCGTTTGAAGCGTAGCTTCCACTGCTGCTTTGCATTCGGCGTAGCGGCGGGTAAAATCCTCGGGAAGTTTGCTGACGGCGCTTGAATGATTGCTGATATGCTGAGGTAGTGATACGATTCCAACAAATGGTGGTCGCACAAATGGCTCCATAAATTTGAGCGTTGTACCAGATGATATACCCGGCGCTATGCCAGGTTCTGCCGAAGGAGTAAGGGCTTTGTTCATAACTTTCATCGTTCGTGGTAAATGATAATTCGTGCCATGTATTGCAAAGAGAAGGCGCTGAATGCCGCATTACATCGTTGCAACGTCAATACCGCAATGAGGATGGTGACTCTACGGCAACACGTAAAAGAAAGGAGTTGGGTGATACCCCTGCAAACCATAGTCTGGTGCATTGGCAAGATACTATTTTAGACGCACTTTTTTTAGACAAATTGTATGACGATGGTGCAATTTTGAAATTATTATTGTTATTTTTAGGGAACTTTTGAACTATTTCCTTGTTAGAAACGGTTTTTTGCTCGTTGTGAAAATTGACTCCCTTACACTTGAGAAATTCTGAGTCGGCGAGGTACTGTTATTTTTTTTCGTAACTTTGCAGCATCCACTCAAACCATTGATGATATGCTTGGAAATTTAGACAACGAAATCATTTTCAAAAAAGCCTTTACCGATAGAACGGTGTTCAAGGCTTTTGTCAGAGACATTTTAGGAATAGACTTTGAAGTAGGCACAATAGAGACCGAAAAAAAGTTTACCCCCAAAATCGGCTATATTGATTTTGAGTTAGATATTTATGCTGAAAGCATTGATAAAAGGGTCTGTGTTGAAATTCAGCGTGTAGAATATGACCATCATTTTAATCGCTTTCTGCATTATTTTTTGATGTTGATTGCTGAACAACAAAAAAATGCCAAAGAATACAACATAGACCAAACCGTCTATATGATTGTGGTTTTGACTGCGCCATACACCATTACTGAACATAACGGAAAACCTATTTTGGATGAAGTCCTTCTGCTCCATCTGAATCCTCAAACGTTGCAAGGTGAGGTCAGGGATTTATACGGACACCAATTTGTTTGCCTTAATCCCAATCATTCCGACCAAGCCACACCACAGCAGATGCGAGATTGGTTAGATCTCATTTATCAGTCTATTCATAACCCACAACGACCAGTACTTAACATACACAACGAAGGTATTCAAAAGGCTATTCAACTTATCAGTTTTGAAAACTTGACTCCCGAAGAGCGTACCCAAGCTAAAAACAAAGAAGCCGCACGAGTGACAATCGCCAAAATTGAACACCGTAAATCTATCGAAATTGCAAAAAATCTGCTCCAAACAAACCTTTCTGATGCAGAAATTGCAAACCATACAGGGGTGACAATTGAGCAAATAAACCAGTTACGCCTCAAATAGCAGGGCAAACCCGTTCTTATCTACGCCGAACCTTCGCAGTGGCGGCAATGTAAGACAAAATGCCATCGTGAAACCTTCGTGAAATTTTTCTTTTTAACCCAATGGCTACCGAACTTTTCGCTTTTCTTGCCCAATACTTGACGCTTTCGGACGAGGAGAAACGCACGATTATTGACCTTGATATTTTTCAGTCGTTCAAAAAAGGAGCAATTCTCCTTTCGGAAGGTG
>JAAFHM010000210.1 GCA_013298375.1 Ignavibacteria bacterium
ACAAGCGACGAAGAACCCTATGAAGAGCTTTACGACGCTTTTTATTGTTCCGCGCTTACGCCGGAGATGATGGATGTGTGCTGGGCAGACGGTTGGCGGCATTTTGGCACGTATTTTTTTCGTGCGCAAGGTAATATGCTGAAGAGCGTTCCCGTTGTAGTGTTGCCGCTTCGTATTGTGATTGCGGATTTTGTGTTGTCGAAAAGCCAACGCCGAATATTGCGAAAAAATGCGGATATGGCAGTGGATATTCGCCCCATTGCCCTCAGCGATGCGCACCATGACCTGTTTCATCGGCATAAACAACGCTTTGCGGAGAATCAGCCCGAAACACTGCTTGATTTTCTTTCACCCGAACCAGCAACTATGCCGTGTTTAGGGTATGAATGTTTGATTACCGAGCCACAAACAAAGCGTCTTTTTGCCGCAAGTTTTATTGACATCGGCGACGAAGCACTTTCCAGTGTTTATGCGATGTTCGACCCCGAAGAGTCGCATCGGAGCTTAGGTATCCTTACCCTACTCTGCGAAATTGAGTACGCACAGCGTTTGGGCAAAAAATATCTGTATTTGGGCTATGCCTACAGCGAAGCATCATTTTACGATTACAAAAAGTCCTTCGCAGCGCTCGAATACTACAACTGGCGGGGCGATTGGTTGCCTCTGCCGCGTGGATTTTCCACGTAGAATAGACAAAAAATCTCACCTTCTCATCTCGACACCACCACACGAAAAGCGCTTACTTGGCACTAGTCCGAGTAAGCGCTTGTTTTTTTGTTTGTTTGCAGTGAAGAAAACCACCCGACGGGCTATATCGTATTGACAAATTCTGCAAAGAGTTTTCGCACTTTGCCCCTGCGGGCAGGTTCAGGCTGAAGACCGCTTACATCCTCATCCTCAACCTGCCTGGAGCATTCACACCAAGACGTTTACCAAACGAGCGTTTTTTCGAGTGCTTAACTTCAAGCCAAGAAAAACGGCATTTGGTCATGCAGGGAACACTAGAAACGGCATTATCGCAGGAGAACCGGGGACCGCGAAGAGAGGCGGCAACGTCGGAAGCAAACCACAGTAATCATCACAATTTCGGCTCATAGAGCGTTCCGGCAAAAAGAATCATGTTCGTACTTTTTTCGCGGATAAAAAACGCAAAGGGGCGATCAAAGCGCACAATCCGCGACGGTGGAGGAAGAGAGGTTACACCAACACCCACTGCCGTTGCCGCAGCTGCCTCGGTTCCACGCTCATCAACCTTCAAAAATGTTTGGTGAATCACAAAACTTATCGCTGCCGTGACGGGCGGGCGGTACATTGCCGAAAAATCTGCTCTGTTTGAAAATGCAAGCCCCATGCCGAGCGCATGAAGTTCGCGTGCTTGGCTTTGGCGCTCTTCGTAGCGGGTTGCCATTGAAAATTTTGGTAAAGCAATGAGTGATGCCGTCGAACTCAGGCGCTGCACGGCTTGATTGAACAGGCTTGGCGTGAGTGATGCAATCACATTGCCGAGTTTTTGTCCTTCAATTGGTAAGAGAATCGTCATCGTGAATTGACCATTGCTGTACGGAATTTCGACCATTTGCGCATTGGGAAGAGCCGTCACACGCACGTCGGCTTCTTTGGTGAGATTCATCATTTTGCATTGTAGCGTCGAGCCGTCTTCGCGCTTGAACGGCTGGTCGTTGGTGTTTGCCGAATCAAAACGCGCTTTCCAGACAGCGTTAAAATAGACGGCATTGACCAAACACATCAAATCATTCGTTGTAAACTCTTGTTTGATGAGGTCTTTAATGCGATTATTCGTTTTCTGCTCCACCCAGGAATTGATGTCGTCCTTCACGCGGTCTCGTCCAAACACCATACCACGCATTTCCGCGCCAAACGCCTGTTTTACGGCGCTCACAAACGGCTGTTCCACCGTAAATTGCTGATTATACCAAATGCCATTGGCAATACGAAACTCAACATTCGGGTCAAGTCCCAATAAATATTCCGTCAGCGTCCGCGAACCATCGTTCACGTCTTGCATCGCCAAACCGCTTATTTGTAGTGCTTTCATCATCGAATCGCGGGTTGCACCCGATGCGCCGTTGGTGGTCATGGCAAGGGCTTGCATATAGCTCAAGGGCGAGATAAACATATTTTTACTGCCTTCGATGCGGCTTGATTGCTGGAATAGCCGCAGCGCAAAGTCAACATTGGCGGTGGCAACGCTTTGTTCGGCAGCATTCAGCGCCCGAACTTGTGTCTGAGGAACGGGATTGATAATAGGCGTACATGACCACAAGACCAGAGAACACACCGAAGCAAGAATGCTGGAGACCAGCATGGGAGAGGCTTTCATAGAAAATTCCTTGGGAAAAATGAGACAACTAAACTATTTGCCAAATGCTTGAAGTATTTAAAATTTTACTGATAAGCCGAGCGTAACGCCCAAGCGCGGCGTAAGATTCCATGAGCCTTGCAACTGACTTGCCACCGCAGCGCCTTCGCCTGCAAGCATGATGGAAAAGCGTTCTTTGGGCAGAAATTTTGCGCCGAGAAGTGTCCGTCCCACCGCGCCCAATTCCCCGCCGCCAAGCGTGATGCGGGCTAAGGGCTGCACACCGCCGAAAATATCAATCACATCGGCATTAAATTGATACGCCGCCCCGAACCACGTGCGATTGGTGGTGCTTTGGCGATATTCTGTTCTTGAATTTTGAGTGCCGCGTGGGATAGCGTTTACGTCCGGCACCGTTGCAATTCCTGTATCGGTATTGCCCGGAGTACCAGTAAACGCCCTGTTTGTGGTGTTCACCGGCACCGATACCAAAAATGGCTCATTGCCGCCCTCCAAACCAATAGAATGTTGCGGCGAAAGCGCGTAATACACGCCCAGCGCAATGTTTTGAAGCGGTGTCGAGGTGTTTGTCGGTGAAGCGTCCGCTTGTTGTGACGCTGGCGGAGCAAGTGCTACTGAAGAAGTAGGTGACGACGAAGCAATATCCGTGCGGGCTGCAAGGCGGGCTTCCAACGAAAGACGTTGCCAAAATGTTGGCTCTGGTGTTTCTGTTGGGAGCAAGGTTTCATGAGGCTCTTGAGCAGTTTTTGGGGCAAAAGCGAGAGAACGTGTCCCTTCCTGATGGCGCTCAAGAAGGGGCGGTGTTTTTGTATTGATTCCGAAAGCAGTTCGCACGTGTTCTCGCTCGCCAGTATCCGTTGAGGCTTGATGCAGAGCGCTTTCTACACCATTGTTTGTGGAAGCAAAGGCTGTGGTATGTTTTTGCACACCCTCCGAAGAATCCGCTATCGGCGCAGGTACGCCCTGAGCAAGTGTGGAAGCGGTATTTGTGCCGAAATGACGGCGTATCGGCTTTGCGAGCAGCGTTGGATATGCGTTGTGCAAAGAAGAAGTAGATTCGCTGGAGGCTAGTTTTGGTACGGTATTCAGCGATTGTTGTTTTGCCAAGCGTATCTCGTGCAGTCGCAAATCGTGGATGAGTGCCGGAAAAATACTGACAAGCATCATTACAAGGCAAGCCGTCGCAAACCCACGTAAACAAGCGCCTTGCGGCTGCGGCAAAGCGAAATCTGCCAAAACTTTCCGGCGCAGCCCACCCAGATGGGCAAGCGGAAATGCCCACGCATCCGCAAGCCGTATCCACATCGGCTTTCGGCGCTTTTCGGCAAATACTCGAATTTGCTGCGCCGACTCCTCGAAGGATACCACAGGAGCATCGGTGCGAGCGGCTTGCAGGAGATCTTCCAATTTTGATGGACGCTTTTTCATTGAGCTATTCCTTGAAATTTGATCGTTGTTGGTCGCAAGATAGTCGTCATTGTAAGCATTGAAGCGCTATTATTCCCTTTCGGGTGACAAAACGGCACAGGCATTTGACGGTTAGAACGTAGAGACAAGGTATGCCTCGTCTCTACAACGATAGATTCTATCGCCCGAAAGGGAATAAGCGGACTCAGCATTCAATATTGCCCTTCGTCGTTTATTTTCAAATGTTTCACCGTTGGTGAATTGGTGAGATGGTGAATCGTGGCGCGTTCCGGGTTTTCGATGTCGCCAAGCAAGGTGCGAAGGGTTTCCCGCGCCCGTACTAAGCGCATTTTAACGGCAGAAAGCGAATCGCCTTGCAATTCTTGAATTTCTTGAATCGAAAAACCTGATATTTCAAATAGCGTCAGTGCTTCGCGCTGCTTGAACGGCAAGCGTTGAAGCGCTTCATAGAGTAATTGTGCGTCGTATTGGCTTTCGGCTGTGGCGCTCTGCGGGTGCAATTCTGCATAGATTTCGCCTTGCTGCGACGTTTGGTCGAAGCGCTCAAATAAGCGATCTCGCCAGCGTCGGCGTTTTTCAATGCGGCTGGCAATCGTGAAAAGCCAACTCAGAAAAGCATCCTCATTTTTTAGCGTGTGGAAGTTCTTAAAGGCTTGTTCCAGCGTGTCGCTCACTAAATCTCGTGCGTCGTCTTGCGTTTTGGTCATAGCACGGGCAAACCTCGCCAAACGGTCGTGGTTGGGCTGCAAAAGCGCGAGAAATCGTGCTTGTTTGTCCGCTATGTCGGTATCAAATTTTCCCATAATGGGGACGGTATTCAATGATGTGTGCCTGCCTCGAAGAGTAAGAGTCATGCGCAGAAAAAAAGTCACAAAGTGTGCGATTTTTTTTTTAAGTTACGCAACAAACGTTGTCCGAACAAAACGGCGACGTAAAGAGTGTTTTTGGTACTTGGTCGTTGTTCTTGTCCTCCAACCCCAGCATTTATGCGCTTTTGGCAGAAATATCATCAAGGTCGGTCGCAAAAACGTTCCATGCTTTGTATCGGATTAGATACGACGCTGGAGCAGATACCACCGCATCTGCACTCGTTGGGTGTGCCGGAGGCGCTGATAGAATTTAATCGGCATATTATTGAAGCAACGCAAGATTTGGCTCTTGCCTACAAAATCAATCTCGCCTTTTATGAGCAGTATGGGCTGGATGGCTGGATAGCCTTCGAGCGTACTCTGGAAGCCATTCCGCCGGAATGTATTGTTATTGCCGATGCAAAACGCGGCGATATTGGCAACACCTCAACGGCATACGCCAAAGCATTTTATGAGAAATACGATTGCGACTCGTTGACGGTTGCGCCTTATATGGGACAAGATTCTGTCGCACCATTTTTAGAATATGCAGACCGTATGACGTTTGTGCTGGCGCTCACCTCCAATGCGGGTTCGCACGATTTTCAACGTTTGGACGTAGGACACAAGCCGCTCTACCGCGCTGTTATCGAATCGTCGATGGCATGGACAACGCCAGAGGGCGCACGGAATCTGGGCTTTGTTATCGGTGCGACCCATCCGCAAGAATTTACGGAACTCCGCCAGAGTTTTCCCGACACGATGTTTCTCATTCCGGGCGTAGGAGCGCAAGGCGGCGATATTGCAAGCATCATCAGCGCCAATGCGGGCGCTCCGGCACTTATCAATATTTCTCGCGCCGTTATTTACGCTTCGCAAAAACAGGATTTTGCCGCCGCCGCCCGCAATGCAACGCTCTCTTTTTTGGAACAGGCGCAGCTAGTGCATTATTCACGGCACAAGCACGTTGAAGAAAACAACTAATCATCTGCTACCCCGAGCAAATACAAACCAAGTTATCATCTGCTTCTATTCCCTCAACACCGCAATTCATCACGTTTCTTTACCTTTTTTCCTTCTGTTTATGTCGCAACTGGCAACATTCCTCAGCAATCTTCAGTCGGATACACGCTTGACCACCTACAGCGTACTGCAACTCAAGCAAGCCGTGATTTTGAAAGTGCTGCATCTTTTGGGCTGGGATGCTTTCGATCTCTCGAAAGTACAGGCAGACCACTCGGCAGGCGGCATCACGATTGATTATGCATTGCAAACACCGACCAATGGAATGATATTTCTGCATATCATCAAGCCAATGGGCGACACAACACGGGAGCAGCAGGATAAAATCGTCAAGTTTGCCGCCGCAGAAAGCGTACGGATGGTCGTTCTGACCGATGGAACGCATTGGGAAATGTTTGCGCCGATGTTGCGGGGAACACTGAATGAGAAGGAATTTGCCAAATTTACCATCACCGAACAAAGCGCCGACGAATGTGAACATCTGCTGAAACACTACTTGTCGCACCGCATCGCCTCTTCCGGTACGGCATTTACGAGAGCGGAGAAGATTTGCCAAGAGCGCCTCAAAAAGAAAAGTGCGAATCTCAGCACCGCTCTTTCGGATGCCTGGGCAGCAGTAGCACAGGAATTTGAGGCAATTTTTGTCGAATTGCTTACGATCGAATCCAAACGACTTTTTGGCTCCGAAACAAGCAAAGAAGCGACACAGAAGTTTTTCTCCCGCTTTATTTCGATGACAACGGGAGAACTTGCACAAGCAAAACGTACCAAATACGACACCGCCGATACAAGCCTCCCCGACGCATGGACAGGGCTGTTTAGCCAATTAGAGCCACTCTTTGTGGAATTGATGGCGATGGATATTGAAAAAGTACACGGCTTTATCCCGGAAAAAGAAAGTATAAGTACATTTTTGAAAACACTCCAAAACCTGCATGAACAAGCGCTTGGTGGGGCAAAACGCTTAAAAGCTGCATAAATTCATCGGAATTATTCGGTTGCAATTCATTGATAATTATGCCCATTCTTTACCGCTACTTGGGTATTGAGATATTGTTTTTCAGTAATGACCATCTGCCTATTCACGTTCATGGTGTTTATCACGATGCAGAGTGTAAAGCGGAAATTTATATGCGCGACGGTCAGGTTGATGAAATTGTTTTTAAGCCCATTAAAGGTGCGAAACCATTACCGTCCCAACAACAGCATGATTTTGAAGAACTTGTCAATGCAAAAGCCCCCGAAATCGTCAATGCTTGGATTGAGTATTTTGTTCTTCAGAAGAGAATATCGGCAACGACTATTACCAAAAGAATCAAATGATAACCGCAACCGAAATAATCTCCATCAGCAAGGCTCAACTCCTTGGAGCATACACCATTCAATTTGAATTTACCGATGGGACAGAGCAGATCATTGATTTTGAGCCATTTTTGCATAGTGCTAACAATGAAATGGTAACGAAATATTTATCACTTCAAGAGTTTAGCAAGTTTGAAATTAAGCACCGCAATATCTCGTGGAATGATTATGAGATGTGTTTTCCGTTTACCAGCCTTTACGAAGGAAAACTACTCTCTCCACACTGCCCCTCAATCAACAATAGAATGACCGTCCACACAATCGGCATCATCGGCTATGGTCGCTTCGGAAAGCTCCTTGCCGCCTCGCTTTCACCCGACTTTCAGGTGCGTGTTTTTGAACCGGAATTACTCCATGGAACTCTCGCAGCCAGTATGAATGCGGTCTCTATGGCGGTAGCATTGCAGAGTGATTGCGTGTTTGTTTGTGTGCCGATTATTCAATTTGATACCGTTGTTCAAGCCATAGCACCTCTATTACCTGCCGGAACTCCTGTTTTGGATGTCTGCTCCGTCAAAATCTATCCGGCACAGGTTTTGCGCAAACACCTTCGCCCCAAAGCGCCAATACTTCCCACGCACCCAATGTTCGGTCCCGTCTCGGCAAAAGAAGGATGGGCGGATTTACCCTTTGTGTTATGCCCGGAAGATGACGCAACTCCTGATGAAATCTCGCTTGTAGAGTTTTGGAGTAACTATATCACCAGCAAACATCAAGCCCGTGTTATCACAATGAGTGCCGACGAACATGACCGTATCACCGCCTATAACTTATGTTTAACACAACTTCTGGGGCGTGTACTGGGGAATATTGGCATTCAGTCCTCGCCTATTGATGCACAAAGTTTCAAACACTTGCTTTCAATGAAAGATATGTCGTATAGCGACTCAATGGATTTATTAATTGGGATGCACCGCTACAATCCTTACTCCGC
>JAAFHM010000135.1:0-4183 GCA_013298375.1 Ignavibacteria bacterium
TTCTATTATATGCTGTGCATTAAGCATGATACCTCTTTTCTTGATGCTGTACAGTGTGGTTACTTTACAAATCAAGGAAGAGGTATGCTTTTTTACTACTCTTTTTTTAAAATGTCCAGACTATTGATGATAAAACCTTCTCACAAACCCCTTGTTCCGTCATACACCATCGGTCAGTTCATCAACCAGCCAGGAAACAAGACACAGTGCGAAATTACCGATTTCGAGACGATGCAGGAGCCTGAGATTGAGGATGTTCACAAGCATCTTTTTTATGAAATTTTGTGGACGGATGCGGGGACGAGCAAACATACGATAGACTACCGCGAATATATTCTTACGCCGCGCACGTTATTTTTCATCTCTCCCGGACAGATTCATTATTTCGAGGAATGGCACAAACTCAAGGGGGGAAGCCTTTTGTTTACAGAAGATTTCTTTTTACTTCATCAGCAACACAACGATAAACTTTTTGAGGTGAGTTTTTTAGATAATTTTTATGCAAATCCCTGTTTGCAGCTCTCCAAGCGTGATTTTACCGATGCCCGCCACACGATTGACCTTCTTCGTACTGAAAAACTACGCCCTGATGCGTCGGAAACCATACAGCAAGCATTATTGCACATCCTCATTGCGCAGGTGCAACGCTGTGTTGATGCGGGATTGGAGCGAAGTGTGTCCAAAAAATATACCGTATTGTACAAACAGTTCAAACGGCTTTTGGATGAACATTTTCGTGCATCGTGGACAGCGAGTGATTACGCCAACGCCCTCCATATCACGCCCCATCACTTGAATCTGGTTGTCAAGCATATTTCCGATAAAACGGCAACCGAAGCGATTCGCGCTCGGAGTCTGCTCGAAGCAAAGCGATATCTGACGTTTACCGATATGAGTGTTACAGAAATTGCCTACATGCTGGGGTTTTTCGACTCGTCATATTTTTCAAAATTATTTCGCGCAGAGGTCGGGCAGTCAGCAGTGGAGTTTAAAAAGCAAATGTCCGAAAAATACCGAAAATAACAGATTCCCTTCTACCATAGAGGAGTGCTTTTGCTGTAATTTTGTATTGTACATTTGGTGTTAGCCTTGTACGCAACATTTTTTTTCACCTTATCGAAGTACAGTTATGACAAAGCAAGATTATTCGTGGGTTTTTGAGCATGGGCATTGCAAAATTGGTTTTAGTGTTAGCCATTTTGGAATCTCAGAAACCGAGGGTCAGTTTCGGAAATTTGAAGGCACAATTTCGGGTGGTGATGACGATTTTGCTGGCTCGGAAATTGAAGTCATCATTGACCCCAAAAGTGTTGATACGGATGTGGAGCAGCGCGATGAGCATCTCAAATCAGCGGACTTCTTTGATATTGATTTGTATCCGCATATTATCTTTCGCAGCACGGGGTATCGTCGTGTCGAGGGGCGCACATTCGCACTGGAGGGTGATTTGACCATGCACGGTGTGACAAAGCCTGTGGCTTTGAACGTACAATATGGTGGTATTGTTCCCAAAGACCCATTTGGCAATACTAAAGCCGGATTCAAGGTCACTGGCGTTATCAATCGTAAAGATTGGAATATGACATGGAATAATATCTTGGATGTTGGCGGACTCGCCGTTGGGAATGAAGTGAGTATTGTAGCCAATATTGAGCTTTTGAAAGTGCAATCTCCTACGCTCCAACCCGCGTAATTACTTTTTATGAACAATCAAACCGAAAGAGATAGTATGCAAAAAATATGGCTCATTACCGGTATTTCAAGCGGTCTTGGCAAAGCATTGGCAGAAGCTGTGATACAGAGCGGAGACATCGTTGTCGGAACATTCCGAAACAGCGCACAGACAGAAGCATTCAATGCTGTACACTCAAGAAGTAACCATTTTGCAGTAACAATGGACATCACCAACAGTGAGGAAATACGCGCTGTATGGCACATAATACGTGCAAAATACCCTCAAATAGACGTGTTGGTTAATAACGCAGGTGTGGGATTTGTTGGAGCAATCGAAGAAGCAAGCATGGATGAGGTTCGGCGGGTATTTGAGGCAAATGTTTTTGGTACACTTTTGCTCACGCAAATTGCCTTGCCGACGTTTCGGGCGCAAAAGAGCGGTCATATCGTGCAGATTTCTTCGCATGGCGGTATCAAGGCATTCCCTGGGTTTGGTGTGTACAACGCAAGTAAATTCGCGCTTGAAGGCTTCAGCGAGGCGCTTGCGGCAGAACTCGCGCCCCTTGGTGTGAAACTGAGCATCATTGAACCGGGACCCTTTCGCACAAATTTTGCCGGAGCATCTCTTTTAGAATCTGCACAAATACTGGATGATTATGCCGCGACAGCAGGAGCTTTCCGCAAACGCATGAAAGAAGTTGTCCATGGCAATCAAGAAGGAGACCCGCAGAAAGCAGCGACGGCGATTGTGGAATTGGTCAACACCTCTGCTGTCACAGGCAGTGTGCCGCTCCGTCTGCCACTTGGCAAAACAGCGTTGGCGACTATTTCTGCGAAAATAGAGAGCGTGAAAAATGACCTTGAGGCTGCACGCACAGTGGCGGAAGGTGTTGTCTATTAAATTTCTCGATAAAAATTTCGCGGTCACGCTTTGTGTAGGCTCAATGTGAGATTTGAAGCACTCTTCATTCTGAACTTACCGAAGGGCAAAATACCGAAACATTTCTGGCAAGAAATTTCATAAGGGCTTTCGCAATAATACTCTTTCGTATGGGGGGAATATCATATCTCCTTGTTGGCAAATCGTTAGTAAACAAGAGTCTTGCCGCCTTGCTAGACACATTTGCGAAAGCCTTATTTTTCATAAAATTTGCCAATAGTAAATATTGTTACTATATTTGCAATGACAGTAAATATTTCTACTAATATTTATCAAAGGCTCAGAACTATGACAGGAAACGAAATATTTTTGCAATACCAAGCTATTGCAACGCAGTGGAAAAATGCTCTTGAACACTATTCATTGGAGCAGCTTGTAAGGAAGCCAAGCGAGGAAGATTGGTCTATCGGACAGGTCTATCTTCACATTTTTGGAAGCGCTCTGCATTTTCACGGGAAGCAAGCAAAACTCTGCCTTGAAAATACCGAAAATGCCGATGGTGCCATGGAAGACTTTGCAAAATCAATGTTTAAGCAAGGCAGTATGCCGCCTGACCGCATCCGTGTTCCCCCTTCGCCGCAATATACGCCGCCGCAACCTGAGAATAAAGAACAGATACTTGCTTTGATAGCGAATGTAGAAGCAATGATGCAGAATCTTACGGAAAAGGCTGATGCCGCCTCTGTTTCCGGCAAAACAAAACACCCCAGATTTGGCTATGTATCGGCGACGGAATGGCTACAAATGATAGAAATGCACTTCCGCCACCATTTGCATCAAAAAGGTCGTATTGATGAATTTCTTGCGGCACATTCTGCTCATTGAGGAGGAAGCTGTGGCAAAAAAGAACAGTACGAAAAAAAAATCTGCCAAACAGCACCTTAAATCACATCCTTTCTCCTTTCAAAATCCTGAGGAGAGTATTGGGTTCTTGTGTTGGCAAATGACCATGCTTTGGCAGCGTCGGGTTAATACGGCTCTTCAAGAAATGGGGCTTGTTCACACGGAATTTGTTGTTTTAGCAGCTACTGGGTGGCTCACGCGGGACGGCGCAATAGCTACGCAAACCACTATTGCCAATCATACACAACTTGACAAAATGATGACCTCGAAAACGCTACGCAGCCTTGAAAAACAAGGCTGGATACAGCGCACAGAACATCAAATCGATACTCGTGCAAAGGTTGTCACTCTGACATCAAGCGGTGAAATAGCTTTGCAAAAAGCACTTCATATCGTGGAAGCACGTGATAATGCCCTTTTTGACATACTCGGCAAGCAACGTGAGAATTTTGCACATCAGCTTCGCACAATCTGGCACGAAGGCGTAAAAAATGGATAGTGCTTCTTGAATCTGGCAACGCCTACGGCTTTCGTGAAAAAGCGGTAGGCGTTGTTTTTGAGAAGTAAGTTCTCAATCAAAAATAATCTGGTACGGGAAACAAGGCAATATGCGGCCTTGCTCCGAAGCAAATACCGAAAAATTATTGACGAAGAACTTAATCCGTGTATAAATCCAATTTTGCTTCCACGACCATTCCTTTCTCGCTAGATGAACAATCAGATACG
>JAAFHM010000135.1:4193-10548 GCA_013298375.1 Ignavibacteria bacterium
GGAAAACCCGTACTGCCGCTTGAGAAGCGGTAGTACGGGCTGATGAGCGCGGAACAGTTACGTTCATTTTTACCCAAAACGGCATGAAGTGGTGTTTGAGATGTATTCTTGTGTGTATATTGTTCGGCATTGCGCCGAGAATTGCTGCGCAATCGCTTACACCTGTGGTACTGGATACAGGGCGCTCGGAGCAGAATGTCCTTGGTCGTGAAATCGAATATTTAGAAGATGCCTCCCAAGCGCTGACGCTTGATTCGGTATTGTCTGCCGAATATACCCGCCGTTTTACACCGATTCGTGGTCTTTATCCCAATTTTAGCTATACTTCGTCGGCATATTGGCTGAAATTTCGTGTGGTGGTGCGTAATACTCCGCCGCAAGGGAAATGGCTGATTGCCGCCTATTATCCTTCATTGGATTTCCTTGATGTTTATGTGGTCTCACCCTCTGGAAGCCTTGCCATTACTCGTTGCGGCGCACGTGTGGCATGGCAGCAAAAAATTCTCCCTCATCGCCATCATCTTGCGCCGTTACCAATTACCGACGCAAATGACACACTCACTGTTTTGATTCGTGTCCAATCCCGCATGACGCTCGCTGTGCCGCTTGAAATCATATCGGAGAGGCGTTTTGCCGATAATGAGCGCTCCGAAATGATACCAATGTGGATGTATTACGGCATTGCCATTGCAATGGCAGTCTATAATCTGTTTCTTTTTATTGCTTTACGCGACCGTGCCTATCTCTACTACGTTGCCTACGTGGTGTTGTATAGTTCGTTTATTTTTGTCAGCGTCAATGGTCTGGTTTTTCAGATGTTTCCCTTATACGCACGGCTTGTTCCCGTGCTTGTCACGACATTTTCTCTGCTTGGTAATATCTTCGGACTACTCTTTGCAAAGGAATTTTTACATTTGAAAGAATTTGGACGCTGGTCGGTGCGTTGGGGATGGGTGTTGATTAGCGCTTGTTTGCTGGGCTTGGGCGGTCAAGGGTTTGTTCCGATATCGCCGATGCACCGCGCATTGAACCTGATTGCCGTGTTGGTGATTGTGTTTATGATAAGCAATGCCATTCTCTCGGTGCGGCGCGGATTCCGTCCGGCGGCGTTTTTCCTTGCGGCATGGACGATGTTTTTTCTTGGAGCGCTGGTATTTATCCTTTCCAATTTTGCCATTCTGCCCAAAACGCCGCTCGTGCAGTTCAGCATCCAGATTGGTTCTGCACTGGAAATGCTGTTGCTTTCATTTGCCTTGGGCGACCGTATTGCTGTTTTGCGCAAAGAGCAGGAACGCGCTCGTGCAGAGGCATTACAAGGCGAAATGTATCGTTTGCGGAATATTGAACTTGCCGAGGCGAATGAGGAAATTGCCCGACAAAAGGAAGTTTTGGAAGAACAGGCTCGTGATATTGAGATTGTCAACGCCACGCTTCATGAACAGAATGAGCGCCTTGTGGAATTCGATAATGAGAAAAATGAGTTTTTGGGTATTGCGGCGCATGATTTGAAAAATCCACTGGGCGCGATGCGCGGTATGACGGAAGTGCTGCTCATGGACAATGAGCGGATGGGCGCTTCTGACCGTGCTGTGTTTTTGCGTCAAACGTTGCTGACGATTGACAGAATGATAGAATTGGTGAGGAATCTGTTGGACATCAATGCGATTGAGCGTGGCGGTATCACGCTTTCACCTTTGCGTGTTGATTTCACTGCCTTAGTGAGGGATGTTCTGGCGGAATATCGGTATCATGCGGAGGAAAAATCGCTAACGCTCATCTTCGACGAAACAACGCACATCATCGGCAGAGCCGATACGAAGGCGCTTCGGCAAATTGTGGACAATCTTATTTCCAATGCCATGAAATATTCACCAAAGGGAAAACGTGTAATGGTGAGGCTTTCACAGCATGAGACAGGTGAATTTATGGCGGTGGATCAGCGAGATATTCTCGCACGCCCTAAGCGAGGTGCGGTAGTGCGCTTGGAAATTCAGGATGAGGGCGAAGGTATTTCTGAGCAAGACATGAAGCGGCTTTTTGGGAAATTTGCTCGTCTTTCGGCACGACCAACGGGCGGAGAACACAGTACCGGTCTGGGCTTGAGCATCGTCAAACGCCTTGTCGAAGCGATGGATGGTCGCGTTTGGTGTGAATCCGAACTTGGGCACGGTGCGACGTTTATTGTGGAAATGCCTGCCTGAGGCTGGTGCTGAGAGCAGATGACGTTACGTTAGGAACATCAGCGAAACAAGTCATTCAATTTTATCCACGAATCGCACGAATGAACACGAATCAAGAGCCTTGATAGTAGAGTTTCATTCGTGAAGATTTGTGTGATTCGTGGAAAAAAAATATTACGAGTTATTTCACTTGCGGTCCTTAGCAGGAATGCTTCGTTTTGGAGCAGGTGTCTCGTTTACTGTCTCAAATACGTGTTGGTGTCAGGCTTGGGAGTGTCCAATTTCCTTCACAGTGTCAGCAAAATTCCACACTTTTTACGGTAAAATAAGCACATAATGGCGTAATGAAGCCATTTGTGGGAATTGGCATGGTTCTTGGGATTTGCTCCGTGAACAATTATTCATTTTTTGTTCTGCTATTTTCCCTTGTCATACCGCTTCAGGACTTACGCCGATGGCTAATAAACGACTCTTTCAATCGCTTATTGGAGGCTTGCTGCCCAGCAACACACTTCCAAGCACAAATGCCCGTAACCAAGCTGGTGGAAAAGCATACACTCTGTCTCCAAAACACGTGCTTGCGCAGTACGCCGCAACAGGCTGTTTGAATGGCACGTTGTACGCGAGTGCGGAAAATCAGCTTGAGCAGATTCTTTCGCTCTGTAATGCTCAAAACAGACTTTGGAATAATGGTTTTATTCCAACCGAATTTATTGCTCAAACTGCCGTATATGCTCGTGAGAACGGCATGATGAAGGACGTTCCGGCGTTGCTTGTGGCATTGCTCACGACACGCGAAGAAACCGAATACCTTAAAGCCGTGTTTCCGCGTGTGATTGATAATGGCAAAATGCTTCGCACCTTTGTTCAAATCATGCGATCGGGCGCAACGGGGCGCAAATCACTCGGCACATTACCCAAAAAATTGATTTTGGATTGGTTTGAGAGCCGCACCGATGAGCAGATTTTTACCAATTCTATCGGCAACGATCCATCGTTTGCCGATGTGATTAAAATGACACATCCTACGCCGAAAACCGCTTCACGACGCGCTTTGTACGGCTATCTTCTCGGCAAAGAATACATCCACGAGGATCTGCCACAACTTGTCCGCGACTACGAAGCATTCAAGCGCGGCGAGACCGAAACGGTGCCGAATGTACCGTTTCAGATGCTCACGGCGCTGCCACTTTCCAAGCGTGATTGGGTACAGATTGCCCGCAACGCAAGTTGGCAGACGCTTCGCATGAATATTAACACATTTGCACGGCATGGTGTTCTGGAAGATGCCGAAGCCGTAGAGCGCATCATTGCTCGTTTGCAGGATGGTGAGGAAATTCGCCGCGCAAAGGCGTTTCCATACCAACTTTTAGCAGCATACCGTAATATCATTGATGTTGATGCACTTTTGGCAATAACCCCGACCAACGGCATGACCCAAGAAAGTATCGGCAAACTGCGCACGAAGTTGGCAGAAGCGCTGCAAAATTGTGGTTATGCTCTGGAAGCCGCATTGGAAGCCGCAACAGCGAATATTCCTGCGTTGGACGGTAAAGTCTTTATTTGCGTGGATGTTTCCGGTTCGATGCAATCACCGATAACGGGGCATCGCAAAGGCTCGACGACAAGTGTGCGCTGCATTGATGTTGCGGGCTTGATTGCCTCGGCAATACTGCGTAATAATCCTTCTTCGGAAGTGATTCCTTTTGAGCAGCACGTCGTCAAAACTCGTTTGCATCCAAACGATAGCGTGATGACGAATGCACAGCGCCTTGCTGCTATCAATGGCGGCGGAACGAATTGCAGTGCGGCATTGCGACATTTGAACGAACACCATGCGAACGGCGCTTTGGTGCTGTTTGTTTCCGATAACGAATCGTGGATGGATGCGCAATCGTACCGCTCAACAGCGCTTGCGCATGAATGGGAAATTTTCAAAACCCGCAATCCCCAAGCACGACTTGTTTGCTTGGATTTGCAACCAAATTCTACGTCGCAAGCGCATGAGCGCGATGATACGCTGAACATCGGTGGTTTTTCGGACGAAGTCTTTACGGTGATAAGCGAATTCGCACACGGAAGGCTGAACGAAAGCCATTGGGTGGGTGTGATTGAGCAGGTTGAACTTTGAACAATGTGAGACGTGATCTGCGTTCGCACTCCTGTTGAATAACAAAAATCCTCTTGTTCCGAATGCTTGGTGGAACTCCATTTGGTTATAGACGTTTCATCATCTCACTCTCGTCGGAACACTTTTTATGATGCGCTTCAGAGAATAAAAAAGCGCGGCAAATGCTGGTGGAACTCCATTCCCTGTTACGGACACCTGTTTCATCAATTTTCGTTGCCGCGCTTTTTTGTTGTTGTGGAATCTGGATGCAAAAAGCGTATCCGACACCATCAGAACGGCAAACTACACGTAAGGGAAAAACCGAAAGCATTGCCCGGAAGTGTGTTTGCGCCTATTCCCCACAGAAAATCTACACGAAAATTCAAAAAGTCCGAAAAGAACGAGGGAATACGCGAAATTCCCACTCCGACTTCGGTATGCCAAGCGTTGGATGGCGCAAGTGCTTGTTCACCGTATTCGCCCGATCGCTGAATTGGCAAAAAGCCCAGCGCATTATATTTTCCCGTTTGCGCCAAAAGAAGAATATCCAAACCCCGCCCTTTCCACGTCGGTAAGCCCACAAGTCGCCAGAGCATATCCGAGAAATTGTGTTCTGCATGAAAAGAGACAAATTCCGTTCCGGCAAGCCCGTTGATGGGAATAGTCGCAAAATCGGTAGTGCGCCCCGCAATAGCAAGACGGCGAAAGGCAATAAACTGTTCCTGCAAGGGTGCATTGCGGCTTGCATAGCCAGCATTAGCGGTGAGACGGAGGAACATCGGCGCATATCCGGTATAAAACGTTGGCTGCAAGAATTCCACTCGCCCTTCGACTGAGCCAAACGCCTCATTCCCACTCACTTCTTGACCATAGCGGCCCACAAATCGCGCACGAACACTTGTTTGCGGGTCATCCATAAACGAAGCAAAAGCGTACAAATTATTCTCCGGCACGATATTCCACGAGGCTTCTGCTTGAAATATGCGATACGTTCCGGCGTTGGCTGGAGTTGTCGAACGCTCGTTTGGTAAAATTGTCGGAAGATTCATGATGGAATATTGCTGCACACCCAATGCCGCATCAAGACTGCCGTTGTTGAGTAAAAACCCAGCACCAAATCCTTCTTGACGATAAAAGTCCAGAAAATGTTGATACAAAATATACCCAAAAGGCAGACGCGTGAAACGCTCACCCAGCAAACGCCGATTCTGCAACGAACCAAGCGTAGAAAACGCCTCGCATATCAGCGAAAGCCCGCCTCCATCCCACGTTGCTACATCCAGCTTCAAACCTGTGTCGCCAAAGAATTTGTTGTAGTACAGATTCATCACGCCCGTTGCTAAAAAAAGTGCGGCAAAGGTGTCGTTTTCGCCTGGTGCTTCCCATTGAAATTTCACCTGTGCGCCATAGAGCCAGCCTGTGGAGCGGGTCATGTTGAATGCAGGAAAAAAACTGATGGCGGCATTGGTCGAAAGGCGAAACCCCAAAAGACCAAATCCGCCGCCCCCGGAGCGAGATTTTGTCGTGTCGGGCGGTATCGCCTTGACAACGCTATCCACGCGGCGGTACGTCTCTTTTTCCTCCGGTGTTAATTCGGTGAGAGCGTTGGCTTCCCAAAAGCCCGATGCTACCGAGTCTGCGCCCGCCGAAACTGCGAGAATGCTATTCTCATTTTCGGCGGTCACCGTGACCATAGATGTTGTACTCCGCATTGCATTAGCTGTTGTGCTAGAAGCCGCATCAGCGCTTGCATTGTTCGCGCTTGCGCTGGAAGCCTTTTGTGGTGCGGGCTTCAATCTCGTGCGCCGATTACCGTTGCCAAAGCGTACGGTCACAGAGCGACTGCGCTCGGTGTTGCTTGTGCTTGGCTTCCCGTCTGGTGTTATGGCTTTTTTTACGGGAGCAAAATTTGCCGGAAGCGCCGGATTGACATCCAATTCGCTGACGATACTGCGGGTCTTGAGCGCAATGCCCACTTCTGCAAGCCCAGCGACAAATTCAACACTAAAGCCGTAGTTTGTTTCGAGAAGTGTCGGCAGCCAAACTTCTGCTTCTTCGCCAACGC
>JAAFHM010000667.1 GCA_013298375.1 Ignavibacteria bacterium
AGACCGCGCCGACGCTGAAAAAGAACTCACCGAAAAGTACAACAAGCAAGAAGGCGCGTGTATTGTCGTGGCAACGCAGGTTGTGGAAGTGAGTTTGGACATTAGTTTTGATGTAATGATAACCGACGCAGCCCCGATTGACGCGCTTATACAGCGTTTTGGACGGATAAACCGCAAGCGGACAGAGGAAACAGTTGCGCAAAAACTCCGGAAAGATATTCACGTGATTGCACCGCCGGAGAAGGGGAACGTAAAGCCCTACGAACTTGAGACTATCACCCGCAGTTTTGAGCAACTTCCCGACGGCGACGTATTGCACGAGCGCGATTTGCAAGCAAAAATTGATGCGGTCTATCCGCGTGTTGAGCCGCTTTCGATAGACGTGCATTTGGCGTGGGAAGGCGACCAATTCTTGCTTTCTGAACTCTGTCATCATCCGAAATCCGTTTTAATGACGATGTTGGAAATTGATTCTGCATCGTGCATTCTGCTTGCGGACAAAGAGGCATACTTGCGTGGCAACAGCGAAACGCGCACGATGTTGGAAATTCCTGTTTCGCAAGCAGCAGCGCGGTACAGCATCAAACCTAGCATGAAAACAGAGCAGCTAACCGTTGGTTCGCGCCCGATCGTTGTGCTAGATGAGTTGTATAGCCGCGAAACAGGATTGCAATTCACCGAAATAGATAATTTTTTGTAACCCCGATAAGGAGCAAATTATGTACACATCGCACATCGGTAAACGGTTTGTGCAGGTTGTGAATGAGCGCGAAGGCAAGCAATTAAGCGCACAAGAGTATTTTGATACGGCGTTCTTTTCGCTTTTTTACGACCATGCGCGGTATTTGCAAAGCCCAGCAAATACGCCGCTTTTTCAGGTCATTGCTCAGAAAAAAACTGGTGATGTGGACGCACGGAATAAAGCGAAAGTGCAGATTGTCGAGAAAATTACTGCCTTTGAAACCGCGCAAACCGCACCAGATATGAGTTTTGCTATTGGCTATGCTTCTGCTGATGATTTGGGTACGACTTCTGCGCAAATCACGTCACTCAAGCTGCCTCTTCAGGTGGATGATATGTACGCTTCGTGGATTGGTGCTGGTTTTGGGGTTGGTTTGCCGGGCGGTTTAGCAATAGCATTTGACAAAACTGAGATTTTATCGGCATTGGCGGAAGGTTGGGCGCTCTACCGCGATTTTGTGAATCAAACCGCAGGGCTTGAAAACAAGGTGGATACGTGGAATGGTATTTGGCTTACGCACCGCTTTGATGAGTATTTCAATCCCGCGCTTCCGAAAGCAAATTTTCAACCTGTCGGCAGCGACGGCACGATGGAGCGTCCCGATTGGACGGATATTGTGTTTGCCCTTGCCGAGCAGTTTCCGAAGGAAACGCTCACGGGCTACATTTACAGCTTTGGGCAAATGAACAAGACCGTAGGTTTTGTGCGGCTTGCACTGCCCGAAGTTGAGCGATTCAAACAGCATCTTTTCGGAAATCTTGCACCTGAACAGCGAGAGCGCGTAAAATCACTCTACAAGACGCAGTACGGCGTTTCGGCTGCCATCGAACGCTTTAATGTTCTGGGTTTACAAGCTCTTGAGCCGAAAGATTTGCGGAAATTTATGCGAGAGAAAAATGCTGCTACTTCATTCAAAAACGATGATAAATCACAACTCACTTACAATATTTACATTGCTTGGATTTCTGCTATGCTTAATAATCAACAACTTCTCGAACTGGCTCAGGAAGCCGCACAGACTCTTCATTTGTACACTTCCGGGAATAAAAACGCTAAAAAAGACCGAGGCAATCTCGTGAATGAACTCCTTGATTCGACAAACCGCAAACGTTTTATTGATATGCTGACGGAGATTGTGAATGATGATGCTTCCGTCGCGCCCGTTTGTGATAAACTCGTTCACGCGCTCATGACCGATATTCCGCTTGACAATTCGCCACTTTTTGTTTCGCTCGTTCGTTTCAAATACGCTCTACCACAAGCCAAAAACTAACTTTTTATCACTTCTTTCTTGGAATTGTACCATGCAACAACCCTTTATCTACCTCCGCGCCTTGCGCCATGCCGACCACACCGTTTTTAATGTGCAGGATGGGCAAAAATTCTATTGGGATAACCAATTCGGAACATCTATGCCGTTTTCAAGCGGGCAGCAAGTCAAGCGCTCTGTGATGGACGCTGCTTTGAATGCGCTTGGAAAGACGATTGCACCGATTACGTTCAATTATGAAATCGGTAAAAAAGGCGAATTAGGCAATGGCGAGCCTTGGTCGCCCTGCGACCCGTCTTATCCCGACCAGCTTTTGGGCGGCTGGATGAAAGCAGCGACAGGCGAAATCACGGTCAAACGCCGCAGCCCGCTTTCTATCTCGGCTATGCGCCCCTTACATCCGCTTTTGGCAAATCTTTCCAAAGAAAATGCCACCTTTGACCGCAGCGACAAGCCCGACCATCATCCCGTGCGTGTCCGTGATAGCGAGGGTAGGCAGCTATCGGAAGAAGAAATTGTCGCATTTTTGGAGAAGAATAACCGTACACTGAGCCGCCGGAACTGGATTCCCGACCTCAAGCGGGCAAGCGGCTTATTCGTCTATGACGTTGCGCTGG
>JAAFHM010000234.1 GCA_013298375.1 Ignavibacteria bacterium
TTCGGTGTTTCGGCATTTCTCCCCGGCGAGGTCATGCGGGAGACCAACGCCACACGCGGCTTGGGGCGCGACCTTGGGTATTGGAGCTATGTCATGCTGACAGCGACATTTTGAGATACGCGCTATTTTCCACAATTTTTGCCCTTACCACGCTATTTTTACGATTCTATGAAATCGCTACCGACCTCTTCCAGCGCGGAGCCGACGACAGCTTTGGCGGCATCCGCCTCCGGCAATGATTTTTTTTCGCGTCTTTTGAATAATCGCCCACTCAAAAGTAAAATCGCTATGATTGTCACGCCGTTGATTCTCATTGCGCTCTACGGCATGGGATTCGAGTTGTGGTCAGCATACAAGCGCTATACGCGGGCGCAAGAGCTAGAGCAGGCAAATCGTTTTTCAGATTATATTCTCAAAGCCGCCGGGACGCAAGCAAAAGAGCGTGGATTCACCGCCACCGCGCTTTCTAACCCACAAGACCAAAAAACACTCAAAAACATTGCAGCTTTGCGCACCAGTGGTGATGCGTATTTGGACTCTGCCTTGCGCCTTCTGTCGCTTGATAGAAAAATAGAAACGCACGTTGCCGTCCAACTGGCAAAATTCAAGGAAACCCGCACCAAACGTGATGATTTTCGCAAACGCAATGACGAAGTCTTGGGGAAATCCAGTCCCGAAGCTGCCGTTATCAAACAATGGATTGCTGTCCAATCGGCAATGATTATGGCGGAACATGAGCTTGCCAATGCGACCTTTGCCGGAGAGAGTCGCTTGGAGGCGATTCTAGCTTTGAACAGTAGCATCAAAAATAGCGTGTTTTATGCCAGCGAATTTTCAGGACGTGAGCGGGCGAATATTGGGACGGTTATTGGTTCCGGGAAGTCCATTGACGCAGAGCGCTTTGCCAGTCTTATGCAGTTTCGCGGCATTGTGCAGGAGCATTGTGAAAATATTCTCGCCTTTCGCAATAATCCCGCCATCACCCCCGCCATCAAAGCCAGTATTGATACGATGCAGCGCGTATTTCTCACGGAATTTGAGGCAACACGCAAAAGCATTTATCAAGCAAGCACCGACAGCGCTGGAAAGCCCTCGGCAACATACCCAATCACCACCGCAGAATGGATACAACGCTCCACCGCAGCAATTAACGCTATTTTGAAGGTTTCCGATATTGTCAGCGAGGAAGTTGCTACGCTGGCTGCAATGGAGCGCCGCAATAGCTTGTATGCGGTGTTTGTCGCCGCAATCATTGTCATTGTGCTGGTGCTGGTGATTTTGTTGTCGAATGCTATCAGTACGCTTGTTGTCAAGCGCATTGTTCGTCTTCGCAATACCGCACAGAAGGTGGAACAAGGCGATTTGGATGTTCCTCTAAAGGATGACGCGATGCAGGACGAAATTGGTGATTTGACGCACTCGTTTCACGGCATGATTGCCTCTTTGAAGCAAGGACTTAACGACCTCGCCGCAGAGAAAGCAAGTGTTGACCGCAAAGTGGAAGAAGCCGTTCACGAAATCCGCGACCAACGCGAATATTTGCAAGAGAGCGTCCGCGAAATGCTTTCGGCGGTGGAACAATTTTCGCGGGGAAACCTTACAGCCCGCCTTGTGCCTCAGCGTCGGGATGACATTGGTACGCTCTTCGAGGGCTATAATCGAGCGCTTGAAAATGTGCGACTGATGATTGCAAAAATTATTGAAGAGTCGGAAATTACCGCCAGTGCAAGCACACAAATTACAACGAGCATTGAACATATGGCGCGTGGCATCCATCGTCAGCAAGAGCAGTCCAGCTATATCGCCGTAGCAACCGAAGAAATGACAAAAACGATTGAAGAAACTACGCGCAGCACGGCACTTGTGGCGGAGCAGTCGCAGCAAGCACGAAAAGAAGCCGAATTGGGTGGCGCTTCGCTAGAGCGCATGGTTGCTGCTATTGACAGTGTGAATGATATTGTCCGACGCTCTGCTACAAGCGTGGGACATTTGAACACGAGCAGCGAACACATCAGCGATATGGCAAATGCGATTGCCGAAATTGCCGACCAGACCAATCTTTTAGCACTCAACGCCGCTATCGAAGCTGCCCGCGCAGGCGAGCAGGGACGCGGCTTTGCGGTTGTTGCCGATGAAGTCCGTAAACTTGCCGAGCGCACACAAGAGGCAACCAAAGAAATTTCGCTGGTTGTGCGCACTATCCGCCAAGACACGCAAAACGTGGTGGAAACGATGACTGTTGGCGTGCGCGAAGTGGAAGAGACGCAAATGCTGGTTGGGTCAATCTCGAAATCCTTTGGGCGCATTGTGACACGCACCGGAGAAATTTCCGATTTTGTCTCCCAACTCGCCGTCACCACCGAAGAACAGCACGCCACAAGCGCTGATATTGCCGGAAATATGGACGCAATGACAATGGTTGTATCGCAGTCGGCAGCCGTGAGCGAGGAAATTGCTCAGACCTCAGAAAGTTTGAATCAAATGACCCTAGCGGTGCAGCGCCTGATGCAGAACTTCAAGGTGGAGGAATAGATGTGGAGAGAGGCGGAGAAAGAGTATGGTAAAATCTCACCGATTTTTGCTAATTTTAAGGGTTTCGTCCATTATCCCTCATTTTTTCCTCACCCGCAATTATGCCGCATTTCACCACCCGTTCGCTTTTGGCGCAGTGTATTATGCCGCGCATCTCATCAGATGATTATTACGATGCCGAAAGCGGCGAAAGCACCCGGAAAGCTCTCCATTCCTTGATTCAGAGCGAAGGTATTGGCGGTGTGTGTGTATTTGCGGGTAACGCACTGGAAACAGCGCAAATGCTCAAAGAACTCCAAACGATAGCGGCACGGGCGCAACATCCGCCGCTTTTGGTGAGTGCAGACTTTGAACATGGCGTAGCAATGAGACTCTCCGGCGGAACAGCCTTCCCTCACGCTATGGCACTCGGCATGGCTGACAATACCACAATGACGGAAAATGTCGCCCGGGCTATCGCCTCGGAAGCCGCAATGCTCGGTGTTCACTGGAATTTCGCGCCTGTTGCGGATGTTAATGCCAATAAAAATAATCCTATCATCAATATCCGTGCTTTTGGCGAAACGCCCGATGTGGTTTCGCGCCACGCCGAGGCATATATTCGCGGTACACAATCCGCGCAAATTCTCTCCACCGCCAAACATTTTCCCGGACACGGCGACACGCAAGCCGATTCCCACCTTGAACTGCCCACGCTGCCCTTCGACCGTACACGACTGGATGCGCTGGAATTAGCGCCCTTTCGCGCTGCCATTGCCGCAGGAGTGCGCTCGGTGATGGTTGGTCACCTCGCTGTTCCTGCATTAGAGTCGGATGCAGCGCTTCCCGCCTCGCTTTCGCACAACATTATGACGGGGCTGTTGCGTGAGGAACTTGGTTTTACGGGCATTATCGTCACCGATGCCTTGGATATGAAAGCGATTACGAACCATTGGAGCGTTGATCAATCGGCAGTGATGGCATTTGCTGGCGGCGCAGATGTAGTTCTGCTTCCCCCAGACCCGCTTCGCGCCTTGAATGCGCTGGAAACAGCCGTGACGGAGGGGCGGATTTCTCTCAAAAAAATATTTGATTCGGCACAGCGTATTCTCAAAGCCAAGCAATGGTGCGGCTTGTTGACGATAGAGGCTGAGGACACATGGCACATCGAAACGCTGGAAACCGCACAAATACAGCGTGTCCGCCGTCGTCCCGACGAACTTCCCGAAATGAATAAACAAGACCAAAGCCTTTTGGCGCTTGATGCCGCAAAGCCCGCATTGCGCTGGTTTGGCGACACAGCCGCCGTGCAGTCATTAGAGCGATTTCAGCAAATAGCGGGTTTTGCGCTTGTTGAAGAGCGTGATATTCCTGCGGCAACAAATTTTTTTCGCTATTTAGCGCAATTATATCGCGGAGATTGCGATTTTGCGTTTGTTGATGCCGATATTCAGGAAGAGGATATTGCCGAACTGCTGACGGGGACACAAGGTGCAGAAGTCATCATTTTTGCGGTTTTTGTCCGATCGCAAGCCGACGAGCGCGGCTCTATCGCCTTGCCGAAAGGTATGGAAGCAATCGCCAAGCGCTTGGCAAATGGGAAGCCGTCCCTAGCGGTCTTGTTTGGTAATCCATACTTGCGCGAGACCTTTCCGGCATCGGCGTTTTTGTGTACGTATTCGTCGTCCGAGCCGTCGCTTGGCGCTGCGGCTTCGGCACTCGTCGCGGCGGATTGATATTTTTTTTTCTGCAATCAATTTTTTCACAAACCCCAAACAGGTGTTATCATGAGCGTTCTACCGTATTTTAGCGTTTTCATTTTTCACCTTTGCATCGTTCTGGGCTACTGGCTGGGCGGTGCGGGCAATTTTTTAGCGCCATTGGTGATATTTGTCGTCGTGCCGCTTCTGGACGTTGTGTTTGGACGCGACAGCCGCAATTACACCGCCGAAGAGTATGAGGAACTGGAACATCGTTTGAGTTTCCGCTTCGTTACGGTTCTTTACGCTCTTGTACAGCTTACCCTTGTCGTTTGGGGTGCGTACGCGCTGGGCTGGCAGCCAAAATCCATGCAATGGTGGGAAATGCTTGGATTGGCACTTTCTATCGGCGTTGTCAACGGTAACGGCATCAATTTTGCGCATGAACTTTTGCATAAACCAACGAAATTCGAGCAGTTCTGCGGAAAAGCGTTGCTGATGAGTGTTTCGTATATGCACTTTTTTATTGAGCATATCCGAGGGCATCATGTTCGCATTGCTACACCGGAAGACCCTGCATCGGCGCGGCGCAATGAGTCGTTTTATGCGTTTTTCCCACGCACCGTAATTGGAAGCTGGCAAAGCGCTTGGGAGTTGGAGACCTCACGTCTGCGCAAACGGAATATTCCTGTCTGGCACTGGCGAAATCAAATGCTGTGGTTTACGGTGTTACCGATTCTCTGCGCTGCCGCATTGGGGCTGACGTTTGGTGGTATTGCCGTTGCATTTTTCGCATTCCAAAGTTATGTTGCTATTCAAGAATTAGAAATGATTAACTACGTGGAACACTACGGTTTATCGCGGAAAAAACTTCCAAACGGACGGTATGAAAATGTGAGTGCCATTCACTCATGGGAGGCACGCGAGGCGCTTACCAACACGCTTCTTATCAAACTTCAGCGCCACGCCGACCATCACATCAATCCCATTCGCCGCTACCAATCGCTCCGCGTTTTCGAGGAATCGCCGCAAATGCCGACAGGTTATCCGGGCATGATGCTGATGTCACTTGTGCCGCCGCTCTTTTTTCGTGTGATGAATCCTCGCATTGACAAGCACGAGAAGCGGCTTCAGGACGCGCTTTAGGCGATAGTTATTGTTGAAATTTCACCGTCTCTGAAACTCCGGCGAACCAATGATAAGCCCTACCACTTGCGCCAGCGCACTTCCTTTTACGGCGGGTGTAGATTTATCGGTTTGTTCAGGTTTTACGGCACCTCCGTGCATTTCGTCCTCAAGTCCCATCTCGTCATTGCCCTGTCGCTCAGACTTGCGCTCGTTTGGACGCATGGTGTTGGGTTGCGGCATATCGCCTGTTTTCTGTGCCTCGGCACTGACTTTTTCGGCAAAAGCAGGGTCGGCAAGCACGGGCTTGAGCAAACGCACGGTCTCGCTCACATTGCGCTCCGGCAGAAGCAAGCGGGCGTAGATTTCAAGCGCGTCGTCGAGGGATTGTGGTTCGTGATTGTTGTTGAGCGCAGCAAGGTCGAATTTCACCCCACCAATGTTTCCCAATGCCAAATTCAGACCAAAATTCATCCGCCCCAAAAGCGCACCAGTATTGATCCACGCCTCAGCACGGTCAGGAAAGCCCGTCGGGGCTTGATAGCCATACAACGGCTGCCCTATTTTGCGTATCCACTCCAAAACCTCACGCGGGCGCACCACTTCTGCGTTCATAGCGCGAAGAGCGCTGACAGCGAGTTCAAACGGCGATTTAATCTTGCTCCGCGAAGGCGGAATCGGCGTACTTGCGACGAGTGCGGAGGGGGCTGCTTGTTTGCTTGTTTGTACCGTATTCGGGCGCTTTTTGGGTGCAGGAGTTTTCGCCTTAGCGGAGTTGATAACGGCTTGTGAACTTGGTTTTGGAGGCATTCCTGCGCTCCAGAACTCTTCCGATGCTACCAGTGTCCGCAAAACAGCTTGTATATCGCCATTCGTTGCCAAAAACGTAGCACTCATGCGGCTTACAAGTGTTGACGGCGGCACATCACTCACGAATCGTGCAGCAAGTTTTGTACAAATAAAGGTCGCGGTGGAAGGATGTTTTGCCAACATATCCAGCAGTTTTTCACCCTCTTCGATGCCACCACCTGCTGGAAATACTTCGCCGAGAACCGTTTTTGCGGTTGCGTCGTGGGCATCGGCACGGAAGAGAAAATCACCCTCTTGAACAAAACCAAGATTCTTTGCGCGTTCCGGGCGGTCGAGAAAACGGGCGCGAAAACGCTCTGCACGGGAACCCATCGGATAGATTGTCCAACCCGTCAGTATTCGTGCGGCTTCGGTGACATCTTTTTGCGAGTAGCCGCCATCCACGCCGAGCGTATGCAATTCCATCAGTTCGCGGGCATAATTTTCGTTGATTCCCTTGCGTGGCTGCAATTCTGCGGGCAGTTTTTCCGTGAGTGAATCCCGCAGTCGTGCCGTTTTTGCCACACCGGAATCAATAATGCGGCGCTGAATTGCACCTTTAAGACCAGGCGCAGTACGCATAGTGTCAAGCGTCAGCGACATTCGCGTCGGTGTGCCGTCGGGCGCGGTGGATTGGGCATTGTCGAGATAGGCAAGCATGGCGGGATGCTTCGCTGTCGCGCCAAGCAAGGCGCGAAAGGTCTTCGTAACATTTGGACGAATGGCATCGCGCTCGTAGGTCATCACGAATTGGTCTGCTTGATTATCGGTAATCGAAACATTGAAATGATTAAACCAAAAGTCCGTCAAGACCTCACGGAGTTGGTTCGGTGACTGCACAGCGCGTAAGAGTTTTTGTGCGTACATTTCGCCGAAAAGTTCGCGTTTGGGGCGATACCCTTGTTTTTTAGCGTATTGCAAGAGCGATGTACGATACTCTTTATCACCTTTCGCGTCGCCTTTGGTGACATCACCGGAAATCACACCATCTTCAATTGCTTGACGGAGTACAAAGCCCGCATTGGGAAAGGTCTTCACAATTTCTTGATTCGAGAGCGCCAAGGTAGAAAAAGCGGCGAGACGGCTCTGCACATCTGGTTCGGGCAATTTCCCCTGCAACTGCTCTTCAAACCAGCCTTCCAAACCTTTTTGCACAATGGCATCAATATCGCCCG
>JAAFHM010000289.1 GCA_013298375.1 Ignavibacteria bacterium
GACCTTAATGCTATGTTCGACTTGGGCTTAGAGATGCGGATTGGTCTGCATTGCGGTACAGTCGTGGCGGGAGTTATCGGCAAACGAAAATTTGCTTACGATCTCTGGGGCGACACGGTAAACACCGCAAGCCGCATGGAATCACACGGCGAAGCAGGAAAAATTCATATTTCTCATGCGGTGTACGAGGCATTGCATTGGGAGAAGAGTGCGGAAACTGACGGCGCAGTGGGCTATGCCTTTGAGAAGCGCGAACCGATGGAAATTAAGGGGAAAGGGCTGATGCAGACGTGGTTTGTGGAGAGGGCGGAGTAAATTCTATGCCAAAAGTATTTCGATAACTGTTCTCGTATTGAACGAGGGGCTGTCTTCGTAAGAAGCCCTCCGCTTCTAGGCTAGGCTAGGCTAGGCTAGGCTAATTCTAGTCTATTATCAAGCATAATAGCAAAGGAATACCCCTCTTCTACAAGTATCTTCATTGCTTTATTGGCAACAAATTTATTCATGGCTATTTTACGCTCTTCATCCATATCACCAACAACGTTAATCCAGTATCTATCAGCTTGCTCGGGGTGTTCTTGAATATTCATAAATCTAATCTCGGGGAATTTTCTTTGAGTAATCTCAAAAAGCCCCAGAGCTAGTGTTTTGACCTGACGTTTCATGATTCTAGCCTTGTAACAATGAATGAGAGAAATTCTTTGCTTTGATTCACCTGCTCTTTAGCGGTCTTTTTGCTCGTCATAACTGCCCTGTAATCGGCATCATCTCGTACTGTTTGCATATCCAGAAGAGAAGAAGCCAACTTTGACGGATAATATTTTCGTGCTTTGATAAGGCGCTCGGAAAACTGCGCTTGTACCCACGAGTGAGGATTTTTTTCATGTTGTATATTTTCTTGTGCTAATGCCGCGATTGCTGCTTGAAATGCAGCATAGTACGCTCGGTTAGCACTTGCATTGTAACGACCTGCTTGGAATGCCTGTTCAGCATCCTCTAAGTTTTCTTTGGCTTTCATCAAAAATTCAGGTATCAACAGAAACCTCTCTTTTCCTTGTGTTCTTCCATAATTACAAGTTTTCAAACCTGCGTTCTACGAACAAGCCATTATGAAGAGTGCCTTGTGTGCCATTCCGTACCGCACGGAGAGCCTTGCCGGGAAGCGAGGCTCTCATACCCGAACGTTATGGTATGGCTCTGCTGCCTTGCACCTGTATTTATCGCTGGCGCAAAAGCTGACGGAACTCGCGCATGAGCGCTTGAATTTTGCTCAAGGATGATTTCGAGCGTACAGCTAGATTTTGTACCTCGTTGGCAACGACGGCAAAGCCCGCTCCTTGCGCTCCGGCGCGGCTGGCTTCGATTGTTGCGTTGACAGCGAGAAGATTGAGCGATTTGAGGATTTTTTCGATCTCGTTGCTGGAAGCCTCAATTTCAACGCTCTTTTTGCCCAGCGTTGCCAGCAAGTCGCCTGTGCCAGTGTTGATGCGGGATACAAAGCCATAGATATACTGCTCACTCAGCGATTCCACCGAACTGTACCCGCGCTCATGCACCCAGACGTATGTGTCGGAGCGCTGTTTGAGGCGATATTCAATGTCGTATGTAGTTTTTGCTGCTGCGGCTTCCTTGATGGACTGCGTGACCTGTTGCGCATCTTCGGGGTGAATGAGCGCCGTAAAACTAACGGATTTATTACCAATGACCTCGTGCGCATCGTACCCGGTCAGTGCCTTGACAGATTCCGAGATATAGAGCATCGTCAAATGCTCATCCATTTTGCATTTGTAGAGACAGCTCTCGATACGGCTTGTTATCTCGCTGTAGAGCGCGGCAATTTCTTCACGGGTGAGCATTTCCATGGTACAATATCAAAAAAAGTGGGAGAGAATTATTTTCGGCGCTGCAAGATAATCAAGGCAAAGCATAAAATGCAAGCACTTAAACTTATCCATCCGCCAAGCCGCACCAATACTGGCTCGAAACGAAATTCAATTATGCTTTTTCCTTGCGGAACAACAACCGAACGCAAAACATAGTTCGCATTCTGTATTGGCGACTCTGCGCCATTGACAAAGGCTTTCCAGCCCGCATAATAACTGTCGGCAAGCACCAAATAACCGTTTTCGGCAGTTTCCACTTCCAAGCGAACGCGATTGTTCTCATAGTTCAAAAACCTGATGTGGTGTGGTATTTGGCTATTGTCGCGCATGATTTTTACGCTTGGTTCTTCGGCAAACAGCACTTCGCGTTTGGCGAAGGTGGAATCGTTGGCGAGAAGCCGCATAAATGCTTCTCGGTCGGGCAGATTCACCATTCTACGCGGCTCTCGTCCCGGCACAACGCGATAACGGTAGCGCATATAGGCGCGGTCTTCCGCCAGCAAATTTCGATAAATGAGCGTTGCGCCGGAATCAACCAGTTGCAACGCGGGATGCGTGTAGGGATTCTTCGCTGAAGCAACGTAATATTTAAGGTTTGCCAGCCCGCCTATCAAAATTTCCTGTGTCAAAGGCGGCTGCGAGAGCGTTCCGCCAAGCAACGATGCGTTTCGCGCAAAAATACTTTCGTAGCCCTGCACACAAGCAATACCGTACATATCGTTGATGTTCGGCTGCATGACGCGGTGTGAAGCGGCATCAAAAAGCGGTAAAAAACGGTGCAACGCCGAATCACGGCGCAGAAAATCAGTTGTTTGTGTGCTTGCATAGAGCGGATAACGCTCTACATCAACCATCGGCAGCCATGATGCGATACCGCCCCAGAGTTGAAGCGCTGTCACAGCAAAAAGCGCTGCCATCGCCCAAAGGCGCTGCCCGGCAAGAATTTTTCCCGCAACCATGCGCCAGACCAGTACAAATGCGCCCGCAGGGGCAATGAGCGCAAACCAGAGCATCGGGTTATGCCACGAGTAATGGTGCAAGAATTTTTCGACCCGACCCAGCATCCATGAGCGGCTGCCGCCCGCGAGTTGAGCATTGCCCATGTTGCTTTCAACGGCAGCACGTACTTTGCTGTAAATTACCTCATATTTCCATGCCAAAACGATATTGCCCGCAAGCAAGCCGATTGCCACAAGCGCCAGTCCCCACGCCGCAAAGCGGAGTATTTTTTTTCGTCGTGCTTGCGCGGAGTCGGACGATACATCGGAATCGCCAAAAAACACTTCCTGTGCCGCCAGAGCGCCTACAACCGTCATTCCCAGCACATAGAGAATAAAACTGCGATGATAAATAAATTTGTACAACGGCGTTGCAAGCGGAATCAGCAATCCAAGCGCTGCAAGCAGGATAAAACCTCGCGCCCAACGTGTGGTCTCGCTCTGTGCCGTGCCGCCACGTTTCCAGAGCGTAAAGCAGCCGAAAACGCCGAAAAGCCACGGTGTAAAGCCGATAAAAGCGTTGAAATCGTTCATATCCGCTTGGGCGATTTTGGCAATATCAAAGCCGCGTGGCGTACCGATAAGTTCGGGAATGACGAAAGAAACCAGCAATGGCAGGCTTTTGAGGCTGTTTCCGATGGAGAAGGCTTTGCCCGCAGCACGAATATTTTCGTTGTAGAGAAATAATTCCAACGACGGCAGCCACATCACCGCCGAAAGCGCAAAAGCAAGCGCTCCAATGCCCGTTAGGGCAAGCGCCGCACGTATGTACCTTTTTTTCCATGATGCTTCCAGCGACGATGACGTTTGCGGCAGCATGGCACTTGCCCCAACGATGACAAATGCCATAATCGCAATGGCGGCGGTCTGCAAGGAGCCGCCCAAACACGCAAAGGCAAGGAATAGTGCGCTCAGTGCGGCATTTCGCCCTTGTTTTTCGCCCCGACCAACAAGCAGCAAAAACGTCAACGCCCAGGGAACCCAGCAAAATGCACCTACGAGCCATTGATGCTGCAATGTCGTGACAAAAAGGCTGTTGAGCATATACGCCATCGCAAAAAGCGCCCGCAAAAGCTGATGTATTCTTGCTTCGGCAACGCGAAAGATTCCCAGGAGCAGCCACATTCCCACACCCGCAATGAGCAGTTTCACCAGCATTTGTGCGTGATAAGCGGCGGGCATTTCGCCCGCCAGCAGCACAAGATTGGTCGGGTCGAAATGCGTGAAAGATGTGGAAGCGTAGTGCGGATGCCCGCCCAAAATCATCGGATTCCACGAGGCAAACTCGCCCCTCAGCGCATTTTCCCGCCAGCGAACTTTGTAGGGATACACTTGCGCAATCGCGTCGGTAAGGAAGTGATTGAAAACCCGCACCGAATCATGCTTGGCGGAGTAGGGAAGCATCATCGTATTGAGCTGGTCGGCGGGCAGAAGCGTTTTTCCACCAAAAATGACGGGCGCAAACATGACAACGAGTGCGAAGGGAAGAAGCAACAGTGCGTAAAGGACGGTTTTACGAGATGTTTGGAGCATAATGAGCATGATTCAAATGAAGCAATACGGCGGCTTACGTGAAATGTATTGCGCAATTTACACAACAAGCGTCGGTCGGTCAAAAAAATCCCATTTCTGGCGGATTATCCGCTTTCCACGCGGGCGGGCTGTTTTTTCCGAAAAAGCCCGTAAGAAAAAATTGCTCAAAAGCGCTTCATTCCGTAACTTGTTGTTTACTTACAAATCGTTTTGTGCCATTTTTTCTGCATCAAAACTCATGTTCAAAAAGATCCTTATCGCCAATCGCGGTGAAATCGCCCTCCGTATTATCCGAACCTGCCGCAAAATGGGCATTGCGACGGTTGCTATCTTCTCGGATGCCGATAGGCAGTCGCTCCACGTCAAAGAAGCCGATGAAGCCGTTGCTATTGGTGGTTTTACGCCACGCGAAAGCTATCTCGTCATGGAGAAAGTTCTCGATGCAGCGCTCAAAACGGGTGCGGAAGCTATTCATCCGGGGTACGGATTTCTTTCGGAGAACCATGATTTTGCGCAGCGTGTAGCTGAGGCGGGGATTGTTTTTATTGGACCATCGCCGGAAGCGATTGATACCTTGGGCGATAAAACTGCCGCCCGCGCTCTTGCCGAAAAATCACACGTTCCCTTTGCGGCTGGCTCCACGAGCGCTGTTGCGTCCTACGCGGAAGTGCGCGAATACGCCGAAAAAATCGGCTTTCCCGTGATTTTGAAGGCTGCCGCTGGTGGTGGCGGAAAAGGTATGCGCGTCGTCGAGCAGATGGACGATCTCGAAAGTGCCTTGGCGGGCGCTCAGGGAGAGGCGCTCACGGCTTTTGGCGATGACCGTGTTTTTATCGAAAAATACATCGTTCATCCGCGCCACATTGAGATTCAAATTCTTGCCGATAATCACGGTAACGTCCTGTATTTCCCAGAGCGCGAGTGTTCGATTCAGCGCCGTCACCAGAAAGTCGTGGAAGAATCGCCTTCGACTGCTATCACTCCCGAACTCCGCAAAGCAATGGGCGAAGCGGCTTCCCGTCTTGTGCAAGCAGCGAAATACACCAACGCCGGAACACTGGAATTTTTGCTGGACGCTTCGGGCAAATTTTATTTTATGGAAGTCAACACGCGGCTTCAGGTCGAGCATCCGGTGACGGAAATGGTGACGGGCGTGGATTTGGTCGAGCAGCAATTACGCATCGCTTCGGGCGAAAAACTCACACTCACTCAAGCCGATATTGTTCCGAAAGGACACGCCATCGAGTGCCGCATCTGCGTTGAAGATGTCTATAACGACTTTTTCCCCGATTCTGGTGTGATTTCGTATTTGTCTCTGCCGGAAGCGGAATTTATCCGCAACGAATCAGCATTGTATGTCGGCTATGAAAGCGGTATTCACTATGATTCGATGGCGGCAAAGTTGATAGTGTGGGGGCAAGACCGCAATGAAGCAATTACGCGGGTTCTCTGGGCGCTGGACAACTACCATCTGAGCGGCTTCAATACTACGATTCCCTTTTGCCGATTTGCGATTGATTCCGAGCCGTTCCGCTCCGGGAAATATTCAACATTTTTTGTGCAGGAATACTGGCGCAAACAAGTTCCTGAGTCCATGCAAAAACTTCTTGCTGCCGCTGCCGTCTTCACGCGCAGCACGATGCATCATCGCCGCCAGCCGCGCTTTTCTGACCATAGTTTGTGGGCGCAGCAGTACAAGTGAAGAAAACGTACCTTGCCGCTCCATGGGTATTGTCTCCTTGTTAATCTTTTCTTTCACATTCTGTGAATATTTGTTATATTGTTCGTCCTTTTGGCAACAATTTTCATAGTAACGAATTGAAGGATTGAATGATACGAACAATCAAGAGTTTCGCTGGCAATAAAGAACG
>JAAFHM010000573.1 GCA_013298375.1 Ignavibacteria bacterium
TGCAATATTTTGCGCCATATCTATCGTTGAATCGGTGAGCATATTGCCACGGTTATTCCGTTTATATCGCGCACATAGCCGACAGTCTGCCCCCAAGGTTTAACAACCGGTGCAATGACTTCCTTCGCACCCGCCTTCACAGCCTGCTCATACGCGCCTTTGACATCATCTGTTACAAAATCAATCTCCATACCTGCCGTCCTTTTTTCAGGCGTATTGGTTTCATAATCTTTGAAGAGCAAATTTTGTACAAGTTCATCTGCACTGAACGCAAGTAGTGTTGAGCCTGTATCCATTTCCGCATATTGATTGCTTTCGTGGATAAAGTACCGCTTAATGCCAAAGGCACGTTCGTAAAAATCAACGGTTTTAAGTACGTCTTTCACGTACACAATGCTATAACCAAATTTCATAGTAGTTTTCCTTGTTGTGGTTGAAAAAGTGTTTTTGGGGTTCGCAGGCTGGGCGTAGTTTGTGGAATAGCTCACACTCAGTAGTATGGCAACAGCGCACCAGTAGCGGCGCAGAAGCAAAAGTCTCTTCATTTGTACACCATGATATTATGAAACAATAGTGAATATTACGGTATGCAAATTACGACAGGAAAAAGTGCTATGCTTTGGAAGAATCCGACATGGAAGGGAGAAATAACGAGGGTACTTGACCTGTGTATTTTTTGAAGTCGTTGGTGAGATGTGCATTGTCGTAATAGCCATAATCCCATGCAAAATCAAGGAGGCTTTGCGACACTGGTCTATGTGATAATGCTGTGAAAGCCGCATGAAAACGCGCTAGTTTGCAAAATGTACGGGGTGAAACTCCAATATGCTGATGAAATAATCGCTCCAACGTTCTTTCGTTGATTGCTGTCGTATTCACTAAATCTTGAACTCGAAGCAGCCCCTTTTTTCGAGCGATAGAAGAGACGATATTGAGAATGGGTGCAGTATTGGTCGGTACATTCAGCAGAAAAAAATTATCCAGACTCTTTTGCCAATCGGCACTATGTAACGCTTGCTCTTGTTGGAGGAGAAATGTCTTGAAGAAACGTGGCACTTCATCCATGACCATATCGGACGTTCCCTGCAATGGAATACCGCATAACAAGCTGATTCCCGCAGGTTTGAACCGAATCCCCAACAGACAATCGCCGCCCGATACCGATGTCGGCAAAAAAGTTGTCATTGTGCCGACCAGAGAAGCCAATGATTGCCCAGCTTTATGCCTAAGATTGATGATAATATCGGCACAGCAATCAGGAAAAACGTTGTAGTTGAGTACCGATACGCTCTCTGGAACGCTAAAAAGCCAATACGCCTCAATGTAAGGATACAAATTGGGGTGCGGTAAAAATTCTTGATAGCTTGAGACACTCATCAACGCTAGGAATGGTGGGATAGTAGGGTTAGTTTTTTGATGAAAGATGCAATCTACGAAATTTGTTATGAAGCAAACAGCAAGAAATGTCATCACAACCCCAGCAAATACGACACCTTCACAAACACCTGCCACGAATCCCGCAAATACTGACTTTGCGAGCGCAGCAAGCCCCCCTCGCGTGTCCACGTGAGCGCGGGGTCGTAATTTTGAAAATTGTTGTTGTAACCCAGATGCAGAGCCGTTCCGGGGTTCACTAAGTAGGTGAGCAAAATGGATTTCTGCGGCTTTCCAACGAGGAATAAAGCGGGTCGGCGGTGAGTTTAGGTGTCTTGCACAATAGCGTGAAGCGAGAGAACATATAGCACAAAGGCTAATGGAAAAATGTCTGGTAACATATTTCCATCAGCCTCACTAATGCCAATACGATGTTAGCGATTCGTTGTTTTTTTCTTCTTCGATTTGGTTGAAACCTTGTTGTAGTCGAGGCATAAGGTGAGAAAATATTCAAACTCCTTTCGGTTTTTAAACCCCTCTGGCTGTATGTAGCAATACCCTTTGTACTCTTTGCCTTTCATCAACATTGTTTCGTAGCCATGCCGTTCTGAAAGTTCTGCCTGTAATGTTGGGTCGAAACGCAACATCAAATCCTCGCCACGTATACAAACACACGTCTTTCCGTTTACCATAAAGTTCAAAACGGCAAACATCTCTTTTTCTTCAACTTCTATGTTCGGTACTTCGACGAGAAATTCTCGAACTCTGTTTACAAGGTTTATGTCGTAAGCCATAATTGCATAGTTGAACGTTACTTTCGAGAGTGAAGTCCGATGGTATTGCCTTCTGTGTCAATAAATATTGAGACAAAGCCAAATTCGCCAATGTGCATTTTAGGCTGTACAATTTTTCCGCCTGCTGCTTCAATCCTCTTTTCCTCTGCAATGCAGTCTTCGGTTTCAAAATAGATGACGGTATTGCTTCCATTCGGCATCATATCTGCTTTTTCGACTAATGCACCCGAAATGTTTGGGCTTTCGGGGGTAAAGGGAAAAAGAGATTGCTTTCCCCACTCAATAGGTAAATCAACAAGTTGGGTATTGAATACTGTTCCATAGAACTTTTTTGCTCGGTCTATGTTTGATACGTGAATATCGAACCAACCAACGGGATTTGAAGTGCTCATTGTCGTAAAAAAAATTAGATGAATGGTGGTGAGTTGTGTTACAAAAATGCAACGAACCATAGACCTAAAATTGTAAAAATGGGACAACGCTAATCTTCGCTATCAAAAATCAACGACATTTTCAGGTGGTCTCCGTAAAATTCTTTAGGTGTCAGACCTGTAAATTCTTTGAAATCTTTGATAAAATGCGCTTGGTCAAAATATTCGTTTTCGTACGCTACATCGGTAAAGCTCGTCACTTCTTTTGTAAGCAACGTTTTGAGTGTGGCTTGTATTCGTATGGTTTTGGAAAGTTGTTTGGGGCTTAAACCAATGGCGGATGAGAATTTACGCACTAATTGTCTGCGGTTGATATTGTTTTGTTGTGAAAGTTCGTTGACAGAAAATTGCCCATTAGCATTAAGAATAGTTTCAACGGTTGATTTTACAACGTTGTCAATCGTTTGTTTGTCCGTTAATCGTTGTAATAAAAATGTTTCAATACGCCGTATTCTTTCCGAAGTAGATTGGGCGTTCAGAATATTGTCTCCGATTTCTTTTCCGTCTTTTCCAAATAGTCTCTCCAACGGAATCGCGGTATTTTCCATTTCCTTTATTGGAATTGTCGAAAAGGGTAAAAAGCCGTTCGGGTGAAATCGAACAACAAAAGAGCCTGTAATGCCGAGTGGTTCTACGATGTATGGGCGCGTCAGTTGTCCAATTAAAAAGCATTTTGGGAGAATAATACTT
>JAAFHM010000545.1 GCA_013298375.1 Ignavibacteria bacterium
GTCGGCGAGTTCGCGTGGGAGCGAGAAGCCGGAGATGGCGGGGAGATCCGCATTTTTCGCCCCGGATAATTCTTGTTCAAGTTGACCGCCCGGGAATTTATTATCATCGCCAAAAGGATCTTTGCCATTCTGCATCGTACCAAAAGAGTTAGCAATAGTGACAAGCGGTTGAAGTTTATCGCTTGTCGGCGGGTTAAAACTTACCGTAGAACGCTCAGGAATAACAATCTCCTCTTGCTCACTCGACAACTTTGCGGCAATCGGGCGCCCAGGAAAATCTATCGGAATTTCATCCTCTGCAAGTGCCGCCACATAGAAACCATTTGAACCAGTCCAAAACCCTTGTGTTGAGGTTAATCTGGTGTCATTGGCATCCCAAAAATATCGCCACGAGTTAGTTGTACGATTGACGAGAATCACTCTTTGTAGTATTGATGCCGCTTCTGTCTCATTCATATCGTAGACAAATACACTATCAATAGTTTGCCCTGTTGCATTACGTCCAGAATTTATGCGATATGGCACAAGAGCATGACCGCCCAAACGACTATCAATGATGCTCACTACGGGGTGTTTTTTTGCATCATTTGTTTGAAAAGCAGCGATAATTTTCTGCACGGTTGTATTAGGGTCATCCAACTCAGATGCAGTACGACCTAAAACTTGATACGCTTGGTGGCTATGAATCAATCGGCGTGCGGCATTATCATTGATGACCCTAACGGCTTGGTTACGATTGTAAACACCTGAATATCCCAGCAAGGCAGCTCTGGCAAAACCACCGCAAGAGCCATTCCAAACTTTAGGGTTCCAACGCGACAGAGCTAATGAGGTAATTGTTCTGTTACCATTATTGTTCACATAAACAGACCCAAAGCGCCCAAAACCACGTTCAAAATCATCCCAAATACTCACCCCTGGCTCTATCCCCGAATAACGGTCAGTATTGCGGCTTGGAAAAGTGCGTCGTGATTTAGTATCAAAATCCGATGAGGTGCGGCGTAAACTTGCAAATGGCTCAGATCCGTAGTTTACTGATGAGAAATACTCTGGTACCCACACTCGTTGGAGGGTTTCTGAAAAGCGGTAATCCGTATTCGTGATACTGAATCCATGAACAAGCGGATTGAAGCCGGAAACAATCCCTGCTTGTGTCGGAGTAACAGGGGTTATCGGCGGCGGTGTTTTGAACACAAACGACCGCACTTCCGACCACAGCGATTCACCGCTTGCATTCCGCGCTTTGACGCGCCAAAATACCCGCCGACCACTGGCGGTAGGACTTAGCAAAGGCAGCGTAACGCCGTCAATACTGGTGCGGGTTGTCGAAAAGGTGAGAAGATTAGTGGTGAATGTTTGCGCATCGGAGAACTGATACAGGTAATCGGTCGCTTCCGGCACACGCTGCCAGACAAGACCACTCAAACTGTTGTTGGCATTAGCCGTAACCTCAGAACCGCTATTGGGCGAAAGCAGTATCGGCGCAGCAAAGCCGCTCTGCATCTGGGTCGGCAGCGTTACGATAAAATTCTGCTCCGCAACACGCCCGGGGCGCATTGCCACACTTGCCGTCGCTGGCGCAAAGGTATAACCAACGTTGCCGATAGAAGGCGTAGCGCTTTGCTGCGGCGTTTGAGGCTGTTCCGTAAAAAGATACATTCCATTACGGTCAGTTTCAACCGTTCTGCCGTTGCTCATAGTTATCTTCACCCCTTGCAACGGCGCACCAGTGGCGGTGCGGACTTGACCGCGCAACGCAGTAAAGGCATTAGTGATAAGAGGAGTGCTTGCCGTATTTGTGACATAGGGAACGGCTGGAAAACCAACGCTCGGCTCTGCCCACAATACCAGCAATTCCGTTGCCGACAAAACGGGAACATTCGTAAAATTGTAATTTCCCTGCGCATCGGTGAACTGTGTGCCGACAACTTCCGATGTCTGAAAACTCAAATCCTGAATACGCCCGCTTGGAACGCGGAATAAGCGTACACCAACGTTTGCCAGCCGACTTGTCAGAGAAACATTATTGTTGTCGAGATACGATGCAAGAACAGTGCCCGGAATAGAAATGGTTCGTAGTACGTTGGGCGGCGTTGTGACAACTCTGGCAACAAAAGCAGGTACGTTCTGCACATTTGCATTCACCACCGCTACGGCAAGAGTCGAAGGCGTGAAGCTGTACCCCGACAGTATTGGTGTAACAACATAATTTCCGTCGGCAAGACCCGTCGCGGCGGTCACGCTGGAAATTGGCGATACTTGAAAGAATCGATTATAGCCATTGCTGTTTTGCACACGAAACCCAACACCATTCAGCGCACCACCACTTGCCAAGCTGCTCTGCATAGTGATTGCCCCACCGGGAGCGTTAAAATTCACATCGGCGCGGTTTGCGCTGGCGAGCGTCACATTGGTTTGCGCAGGGGAAAACGTGATGGCGATTCCCGGAGTTTGCGGCTGCACCGTGTAGGTGCCGTTTGCCAAGCCGCTTACGGTATAAAATCCTTGTGCATCGCAGACGGCGCGTTGGACGTTATTGATGGCAATAGCTACGCCCGAACCCGGAGTGCTGCTACCGACGGTGCAGCGCCCCGAAATACTAAACGTCGTCGGAGCCACGGGCTGCGGTGGCGCGAAAATCACACTCGTATTGCGGGGAAAAACCGACGCATTGGGTCTCAGGCTGGCGGTAAAATCGAATAAGGCACACGCAACTCTCGCAAAATACGGGTCGGCACGGAGCAGGACATCATCCGTCGTCGCACCACGAAGCCCGATTTGCCCCGCAATAACCGCCGTCGGGCTGACCGTCGCAGCGCCATAATTGAAGCGAATCGTTCCATTTTCAGATAAGACTGCCTCGGCGGTGAACGTCGCGGGGCTTGCGCCTGTCGGCACGGATACGGACAAGTTTTGCCACTGCACGGTAAAGGTGCGGTTGGGTGCAGTGCCGGAAAGACGAGTAAAGATACTGCTTGCGGGCGTTCCGCGCAAATCCGCGCCAAAAACTGCGATAATGCCCGCACCACCGGTTGCATTGGCAACACGAAGCGGACCGGCATAAATCTGGCGCGGCGCGGGCGAAGCAGCACCAAACCACAACCATCCATTAACACTCACATTCACGCTGCTATATCGTGCGCCGTTGAACGAAAAATCGAACCCAATCGGCGTAGTAAAATTCTGCTCATCCAGCGCTGTGCCTTGCGCCAGCACGGTTGCACCCGCGCCTGATTGCGCCAGAGCGGGCATGGACTCTGTTGAATACCGATATGAACTCACTTGGGCGACGGCGCGACCGCTCATTCCGAAGACCAAAAACAACGCAATACCAGCAAGTATGCACTTCCGCATAATGAACTCCTGAAAGTTGGATAGGATAAAAACACAACATCGTGTGTAGATTTTGTGAACGGGTGCAAACTACCTTTTTCCACTCTCAAAGTAAATGGGGAATATTCCCCATTTTTGCGATTTTTTTCATCT